>JAFXRA010000030.1 GCA_017526725.1 Candidatus Rifleibacteriota bacterium | reverse complement strand
TTGCCTGCAAATGACCAGTCAAAGCTTTCTGTAAGCCTTGAATTCCCAGCCAATATATCATTGGAAGGCACCCAAAGAGAAGTTGAAAAAATAATCAAGGTCATCAAAGCTCACAAAGAAGTTGATGCTGTCGGAACCACCATTGGCTACGTAAATGGTATGCCTGGCAAGGTTAATCAAGGCGTAAACATAGCTGAAATGACTATTCACCTTATTGATAAATCAAAGAGAATGATTCACAAAGAATTTGCTAACCTACTAAGAGAAGATTTAGACAAATTCAACGATTTTGTTTATGCGATAAACATTCCTAACCCCGTTGGAATGTCTGGTGTTGAAGTTTCTTCCTATATCAGTGGCCCTGATTCAGAAGTCATAAGAACACATATTAACAGGGCTGTTAAACTATTAGAAGAAAAGGGAATCGCAAAAGAAATAGATACAACAATTCGTAATCCAAAGCCTAGAACAGCTTTTATTCCTGACAGAGCTGTCTTAAAAAATATGGGCTTTAATGAAATGGCTTTGGGAACAACGGTTTTGGGCTTATTTGATGGTATGAAAATTGGCAGTTATAAGTATGAAGGTAGAACTTTCGATATTCGCGTAAAAGCCAACGACATTAAGAATATTGAAGAAGCGAAAAACAACGTTGTTGGGTCTTATAAAGGAAGTCCAATCAATCTAGATGCTGTGGTCAAGACTGTTTCTGAACCTGTTTCTATGGCTATAGCCAGAAATGACAGACAGCGTTCAGAATTCATTTACTGTAACTGTGCCGCTGGCGCTACTGCTGGTGATATTATGTCCGTTCTAAGAAATGATGTTGCTTCTCAACTACCCAATGGTTATACCTTAAAGTTTGGTCCTCCTGTCGATTCTATGGACGAAGCTATGGAAGACTTTGCCGAGGTTTTTATAAGCGCAATTGTTCTTCTTTACCTGCTTATGGCTGCCATTATGGAATCATGGACAAAGCCTTTCCTGATTATGTTTACTCTTCCTTTAGGTTTTATAGGAATGTTTGCTGCGTCAGTCTTTACTGGTGTGCCGATTTCTATGATTTCGCTGCTTGGCGGTGTTATGATGATCGGTATTGTTGTTAATAACGCTATTCTCATCATGGATGAAGTTACTATTCTAACAAATCAGGGCACTAAACCTCACGACGCAATGTCAGAAGCACTTAAATTAAAGCTTAGACCTATTATTATGACTACCATCGCTTCAATCGCCGGTATGCTTCCAATGGTTCTAGGAACAGGTATCGGCAGTGAGTTCCGCCAAGGCTGTGGTGTGGGTGTTGTCGGTGGTCTTTTGCTTTCAGCAATTCTGATGGTTTATCTCATTCCCGCGCTCTACTACCGCTTCACCAGTAACAAATGAGATGCTTCTCCTAAAGCCCCTCCTTGAGGAGGGGTGATTGCGTAGCAATCGGGGTGGTGACCGAACTATAGTAAACTTTGTATTATGTATAAAACATTAAACAATTTCATTTATTGTTAAGCATCAATTATTAATACGCTGTCGCTAAACAAGGTTTTCTCTTGTTAGGTCACCTTTTCGGTTCCTACGGAACCACTTCTTCGGCAGTTATCACATCCTGTGACTGCTTGCACGCCGACCTCCTGTCGGCAGCCCTCAAGGGGAAGCTTTAGAGCAAATTACAAACTACTACAAAAACTAAAATAAAGTGCTATAATTAAACTTATGAAAGAAAAAACATACAAAGTTTCAGAAATAACGAGAGAAAAGTTGATAAATGCTGCTGGAGAGCTTTTTAGCTTGCAAGGCACAGAAAACGTTGGTGTACGAGACATCACAAATTTAGCTGGAACTAAAGAAAACGCTATAAGCTACCATTTTGGTGGTAAAGAAGGATTAATTGATGCTGTCTGGGAAAAGTCCCTTGAAAGGTTTGAAAGAATTGATTTTTTCAGCTATGTAAATAAAAATGAAAAATTATTAAAAACAAAAGAGGGACAAAAAAGAATAATAACTAAAATTATAAAAGATTTTTATAATATTTTTTACGAAAATGACCTGGAAGCCCCGTGGAAAAATCGTTTCTTGTTAAAAGGTGCTTTTTGTGAAAACGGTTTGAAGCATTTGAAAGAATCCTTAGCAAATTCATGGGCTTTTGCTTTACTTGAAGTTTACAAAAGAGTAACAAAATCAAAAGATGACAAAAAGGCTCAGAACTGGCTTATCTGTATCGGATCACCTGCAACTTTGATTGCACCAAATATGGATATATTAGACAAAGGCTTTCTTCCTAAAAAAGTAGATAAGTCTGCTTATAAACAGCTTTGCAAAGAAGTTACCAAATATGCACTTTATAGCATTGATTTAATCTGAATACAAAGAATAAAACCATCTTATCAGACTTGTATAATCTAAATTCAAAATTGCCCCTCTTGACTCAAAGCTTATAAGCAAGTAAAATAGCTGAAACTATTTTGCTAACAAAGAGTTTATTTCTGTTAAATAGCTATATAGTATTAATTTGGTTAAACAATAGATAAAAACTAAAATATATATAATAATGAAATATAAGGCGGAGGCAAATAAATGAATTTTGCTGTTATTGGAGCTGGTTCCTGGGGAACAACTTTAGCTAATCTTCTCAGCAACAACGGACATAAAGTAATGCTTTGGGCTAGAGAACCCGAAGTAGTTGCAGGCATAAATACAGACAGACACAATCCTTACTTTGTATCTCATTTGGAAATCAATCCAACTTTGGTATGCACCAATGATATGGATGAAGCTATAAATGCTTCTGAACTGGCACTGATTTCTATACCTTCCGGTTTTATAAAAGACACTCTTGAACCTCATAAAGAAAGTTTAAGAAAACTTAGAGGCATAGCCAACGTAGCAAAAGGCTTTGAACGAGGTACCGGCAGACGTATTTCCCAGATGCTCTGTGAAATTTTAGGCATAGAACCAGATTCATCAGAAGACCATATCGCCTGTCTATCAGGTCCAAACATTGCAGACGAAGTTGCCAAGCAAAAATTAGGTGCCTGTGTTATAGCTTCACCTGATATTGAATTGGCAAAAGCTCTGCAACACTGTCTTTCTACAAATTATTTCAGAGTTTATAGTCAAAACGACCGCACTGGTGTTGAACTTGGTGGGACCTTAAAAAATATTTACGCTATAGGCGCAGGTATTGTAGATGGTCTTGAATTAGGTGATAACTGCAAAGCAGCTTATTTGACTAGAAGTCTTCATGAACTAGTTAAATTAGGAACGGCCTTGGGCGGTCAGGCACAAACCTTTTACGGGTTAACAGGATTAGGCGACCTGATGACTACATCAAATTCTATACTTTCAAGGAATCACAGACTTGGAGCTGCAATGGCAAAGGGAACAAGCCTGAAAGAATTTACTGAATCAATGAAAATGGTAGTTGAAGGTGTCGAAACAACAAAAATTGCAAAAGAATGGGGTAAAAAATTAAATCTTGAGCTCCCAATTACCGAAGAGTTATATAGAATACTTTTCGAAGGACAGCCTGCAAAATCGGCAGCCCAGAATTTAATGGGCAGAGCCCTGAAAGCAGAAACAGATTGATTTATTTAGGAGCGTAGGCAAATGAAGTTTTTTAAGTCGCCCTTGTTCGTTGCAGTATTGACTGTGTTTTTAGGCGTGTTTTTTATCAGTATTGTTTTTATGCAGAGCAAGAATACACCATCAGTAGAGAATAAGACTGACAATACTGTTCCTCAGAAAGTTGAAACAACGGCGGTTCCCGAAACCAAGCCAACAACAGGCACTCCTATCAGTTTTGCAAAAAAAGTAGAAGAAAAGACTACTACCGAAGATCAACAGGTATTAGTTTCTTTCTTAAATGAAGAAAATCAGAAAATTGCCGCAAAAGAAGTTCCTCTTTATGAAATAACAAAGGTTGAAAAAGGTTCTGAACCGGCAAAGATAGTTTCAGTAGTAGCAAAAGGTGAATTAGCCAAAAGTCTGATAGATGACATCAAGCTTCCAAACAACAAAGGCGAAAATGCCAAAGTAATCAAAACCGACAGCAAATTTGAAAAAATAGTAGGCTCTGGTTCTAGTTTGGAAGTAGATAAACAAAAGACTCTTGAAGCCTTGGAAAAAAGTATTCAGGCAAATATTGCCGCTAACAATTTCCAAAATATCGATGTAAAAGTTGTTACAAAGAAAAATGAGGGGTTTTCAGAAAAAATGAATGAGATGGGCTTTAAAACTTTATTGGCAAAATTCAGAACTACGCATCCAGGACATTTAGACGACGCTGCAAGAAATGTTAATCTTTCAATAGCTTCTAAAAAGATCAATGGTCTTATTATTCCTCCAAACGGTAAATTCAGTTTCAACAAAGTAGTTGGCGAAAGAAGCAAGGCTAACGGCTTCAAAGAAGCTGGTGTAATTTCTCAGGGCAGAGTTATTCCAGGACTCGGCGGAGGAATATGTCAGGTAAGCACTACTCTTTATCGTGCAGTTCTTTTAAGCGGTGCAAAGATTAACGAACGCCATAATCATTCTATTTATGATGGAATAGAATATGCCCAACGTGGTCTTGATGCTGCTGTTGCCTGGGGCTATAAAGATTTCAAATTTACTAACGGTTTGAATATACCTATTTTGATAACAAGCACTTCTGGCGAAGGCTGGGTAGAAGTTTCCATCTATGCAGAAAAGAAGCCTTTTGAATCAATTGAGCTTTTTACAAGAAATGAAGTTAAGAAACCTTTCAAAACTGAAAAACGCATAAATTCAAAGTTGAAATCAGGCGAAGTAAAAGTTGTTCACCCAGGGGTAGTCGGCTATACAGTTGAAGCCTACAGAACAATTACTTCTATAGACGGCAAATCAAAAGAAGAACGCTTAAGCAAAGACAATTACCTGACTTATAATCGCATAGAAGAAAGAAGCAATTGAGATGAAAAAATGTTCTTATTTTCTGCTTCTTGCTTTGTTTATTTGTCAGGTTTACAGAGCTGAAGCCAGTCTCGATTTTTCCAACTTTGTTACTGTAGGTTTTGAAGGAAAAGCGGAGCTGGAATTTAATCAGCCTGAAGATTTAATACAAGCTCCCGATGGCAATTTTCTAATAGCTGATACTAACAATAACCGCATTCAGGTTTTTGATGCACAAGGGAAATTCATAAGAATTATTCCTCCGCCAAAAGCTAAGAATGATGCACTTACAGCAGCTCCTGCAGACAACCGACCTGCCAACTTAATAAAGCTAGAAAGCAGCGGTTTCAGAAAGCCTACTGGCTTAGCCTTTGACTCAGAAGGCAAACTTTATGTAACTCTTATGAACAGCGACATAATCGCTGTTTTAAACTACGAAACAGGGCAAGTTATCGGAACCATAGGCAGCAGCGGCAAAAAAGAAGGTCAGTTCTGGATTCCAATGGATATTGATATAGATGACCAGGACCGTATAGCTGTAGCAGAATTCAGAAACCGCCGTGTTCAAATCTTAGATTTAGACGGTAATCAGATAAATGAAATCATTTATCAGGAACAAAATGAAAAAGGCGGTTTCAGACATCTTGAACCCCGTGGAGTTTTCTGGACCCAAGACGGAGATTTGGTTGTCACCTACCCCAACTACCATCAGGTTGTATGCTGGAACATAAAAGACGGCAACATCAAATGGCGTTATGGCGGTAAAACTCCTGGCAACAAGAAAGGAATGCTGAACAACCCGTCATTCGTTGCCCAGGGTGTAGACAGTCATTTAATGATTTCCGACACAAAGAATCACCGTATTGTAGAAATTACCCGCGACGGCAAATACTATGAAACACACAGCCAAAAAGGTTCCTCAAAGGGCAGACTTAATATTCCAAGAGGTCTGGTTCTAACCAAAGACGAAACTATGGTTGTTGCAGATTCCGGCAACAGCCGAATTCAGTTTTTTACCGCTGGAGCTACTACCTTGCTTTTGAAAGAAGCTAAGATGTTAGCCAACCGCGATGAATGGAACGGTGTAATGACGAATGTTGAAAAAATTCTTCAATTACAGCCAAACAATGAACAGGCCTTAGATTTAAAGGTTAATGCACTTTATTACTTTGGCGATGCCAGCTTTAAAAATAAAGACTATGACAAAGCTGAAGATTACTATAGAATGGTCTTGCGGTACAGACCAGATGATGGTAACATACCGCAGAAACTAGACAAAATCTTCTGGGAAGTTAACAGACCTATATTGATAGGTGCAGTAGCTATAGTAGTAGGTTTAATAGGCTTAGTTATCTTTATATGGCTATTGAAACTTGTTTTCAGAAGAATAAAAGCCAAAGTCACAGAATAAATCATAATAAAAGATAGTTAGGGAGTAAACTCGTGTCACTGAATAAAATTCGCAACTTTTGTATTGTAGCCCATATCGACCATGGAAAATCAACCTTGGCCGACCGTTTAATCGAGTTTACTTCAACCGTCAGCAAACGTGAAATGAAAGACCAGCTTCTTGATTCTATGGATCTTGAAAAAGAACGTGGAATCACGATTAAAGCCCAGGCTGTAAGAATGAACTATACTGCTAAAGATGGTCAGGAATATTGTTTGAATTTAATTGACACCCCAGGGCATGTAGACTTTTCTTACGAAGTATCTCGTTCTATTGCTGCTTGTGAAGGTGCTTTGCTAGTAGTTGATGCTACTCAGGGCGTTGAAGCCCAAACTATGGCCAATGCTACTTTAGCTATAGCAAACGACTTAGAAATAATACCGGTAATCAATAAAATAGATTTACCCTCTTCTGACCCTGATAAAGTTAAAGAAGAAATCGAAAATCTAATTGGCGTCGACTGTTCAGACGCATTATTAGTTTCAGCAAAAGAAGGAACAGGCGTTCCGGAACTTCTAGAAGCTATCGTTTCAAGAATTCCTGCACCCAAAGGCGAAGAAGAAAAACCATTAAGAGCCTTAGTATTTGATGCTGTTTATGATTCTTATAAAGGCGTAATTGTCTATATTAGAATTGTCGACGGCTGCATAAAAAAAGGTGACAGAATCAAATTCAAAGAAACAGAAGAATCCTTTGAAGTTATTGAAACGGGCGTATTTACGCCTAAGATGACCCTTACAGACAGTCTGGAAACTGGTAAAGTCGGCTTTTTCGATGCAACCATAAAAGAAATGAGACAGGTTCACATCGGTGATACAGTAGTTTTAGAAAAGTTCAAGGATGTAGAACCAATACCTGGGTTCCAGAAAGCGAAACAGATGGTATTCTGTGGTTTGTATCCTGTTGAAACCAATGCCTTCAATGATTTAAGAACGGCTCTTGAAAAGCTTACTTTGAACGATGCAAGCCTTTCTTATTTTCCAGAAAACTCTCTAGCCTTGGGTTTCGGTTTCAGATGCGGATTTTTAGGCCTTCTTCATATGGAAATCATACAAGAACGCCTTGAAAGAGAATATGATTTAGATCTGGTAACTACAGCTCCTAACGTTATTTATCAAGTTAAGCTGGTTGACGGGTCTGTAATAGAAATAGATTCTCCGTCGAAACTTCCTGATTTAACCAAGATTGAAGAGATCAGAGAGCCCTTTGTTCATGCAACCATATTTATGCCTAAAGAATTCATCGGCACTATTATGGAACTAGCCAAAGAACGCCGCGGCGTTATGGACACCATGGAATTTATTTCTGAAAACCGCGTATCTATCTCTTTCGACCTGCCGCTTTCAGAAATAATCGTAGACTTCTATG
The DNA here is from genome assembly GCA_017526725.1 of Candidatus Rifleibacteriota bacterium. Next base: position 5,186 of record JAFXRA010000030.1, on the reverse strand, counting down.
ACAAACTGAAGAGCCGAACCAGAGGCTATGCATCACTTGATTATGAAAATATCGGATACCGTGCTTCAAACATTTCAAGAGTTGAAATACTGGTAAACGGTGACAAAGTTGATGCTCTCTCCTTCCTTTGCCATAAGGACAAAGCAGAATACAGAGGAAGAAACGTTATTACAAAATTAAGAAAGCTTATTCCTCGCCATCAGTTCCAGATTCCGTTGCAGGCAGCAATTGGGGCAAAGATTATAGCCCGCGAAAACATAGCACCAGTTAGAAAAGACGTTTTAGCCAAGTGTTACGGCGGTGACATCACTAGAAAGCGCAAACTTCTTGAAAAACAAAAAGAAGGCAAGAAGCGCATGAAGATGGTTGGCAATGTTGAAATACCGCAGAAAGCATTTATGGCGGTTTTGAAACCTGATGAAGACTAAAAAAAACGCCTGATATTATCAGGCGTTTTTTTTAAGAGATAAGAGAGAAGAGATGAGGGATAAGGGGATTGTTTTAGCAATCGCAAGTATCTGTCATAACTGTCATTGCGAGCAATCGAAGATTGCGTGGTAATCCAGTTTTTTAGAGCACAGAGCAGCAGAGCGTAGAGCTTAGGGGATTGTTTTAGCTGGCGAAAGTCTCTGCTTTTTCAGAAGATGCTGCCCCACGAAAGTGGGGAAGCATCGGAAGAAAAGAAGACCTTCCCCAAAAGCACTAGCTGTTGGGGGAAGTGGCTGCCGCAAGGCAGACAAAAGGGGTCTTCATCAAACGAAACTTCATGCTTTTTTGTAATAAGCAAGTTCTCCAGAGCAATACTTGCATAGCTTATCATCGGGTTGATGCTTGAAAAAGGATTCTCCGCATTTTTCACAGATACCGCAATCAAGAATAGGCGGCTTTTCAGTATCAGTAACAATTACATCTTCTAATGTAAAAATATTTCTGCCGCAATCTACCAACTGCTGAATAACCAAAGCATTTGAGGTCTTTCTTTCGGGACCAAAATTTTTTACTTCAGGTGAACGTTCTCTTCTGAAAAACTTATATAATTCAGAATACTTTTCTTTATCAATCTTGTTCTGGTCTACATATATGCGAACGCCTTTTCCAGATTTGCGATCATAAAGAGTCAGAGCAAAACGACCAATGGATTCTAATATTTTTAATTCACCGTTACCAATGGTGCAACCAAGCATATATTGTATGGCATCTGGCATACAAGCTCTTGTTTCGGTAATTGCACAAAGTTTTGGAACATCGCCTAAGCGTTCTTTTGCCTGGTTAACCATTTCTACTGAAACAGCAATACCAGGGGCTCTTTTAGTATGGAAAGCGAAAACTTTTTCGACAAGCTGTAAGAATTCTTCATTATTCAATCTGCTCCTTTTAAATCCTATCTGATATATATTTTTGACTATTATATCAGATTTTATAGGCTTTTGCCACAACCATCGGCCAAATCTTCTTGTCCCCGATGCTCCCAAAGTGACCGAAAGGTCACTACATTATTAACCGTGGGTATCGTTAGATACCCACGGAATAGATGATATAAAACTAAAGCGCCCCGTTTTAGGGGCGCTATTTCATTTTCCAAGGGCATCAACGATGCCCTTGGGCTTATAGTATCGTCCTATCGGACGAGGATTTTGAGAGAGGTCTATCCCTAGGGTGTCTTCGACACCCTAGGTTATTAATGTAATGTCCTGACGGACATATCTACGCTTACGCTAAACAAGGTCAACTCTAGCTCGGTCACCCCTCCGGCTTGCTTTGCAAGCCACCTCCCCTCAAGTGGAGGCTTTAGGGCACTCACCACCAATCACTAACCACCAATCACAATTAAAGCCAAGCAAAGCTTGGCTTTAATTATGTTTTTCCAAGGCGAGGCGGGCGTTTCTCTTAACGTCGATTGAAATGTCGCCGTTAGCCATTCTCTTAAGAGCTTCTTCGGCCGAATAATCTGGAATATCTGCCAAAGCCTTGACTACAGCATATCGAACTTCGGTAGACATATCTCTTTCGCAAGTTAAAATAAGCTTTAAAGCATCCATATTGGCGATTCTACCAAGAGCTTTAACCGCAGCAGCTCTGACCAGTTCATTCCTATCTTTCAATGCACCGCGCAGAAGTATAATAGATTCTCTGCTCTGGGGATAATTACCAAGAGTGTTAGCAGCACTTCCTCTTACTGTTGGGCTATCATCAAGAAGCTTATTGCGTATTCTATCGAATTCAACAGACAAGCCGGTTATCTGGTCTAATGGCAATTCTTCTTCTTCGACTATTTCAACATAATTAGCCTGTTCAACAGGTTCCGGGTAAACTTCTTCTGCATAATTATTATCATAGGTTTCTTCTGTATAACCTTCTTCAGCAGGAAGACGCGAATTATCATTTTCATCAAGCTGAACTACTACTTCTTCAGGAACTCTCTTAACCTCATCAAGTTCTTCGTTGTTGAAACCGCGGTTGCCTTCCTGCCTTGAATCAGGAATATAATCATCTTCATTAAAGATAACTTCTCCCGAATAATCATCAGGATTAATATTCAAAACGGCTTCGCCTCTTCTGGCGTTTCTAGCCTTAACCGATTCAGCAGCATTCATAATGGCATCACGTCTTGAAGGAGGAACATTTCCATTTGCTGTTTGAGATGATTCGACCTTAGTCTTAGAAGCTTTTTCTTTTTCAGCTTCATTTATAGAATTATTTATGAAATTAAAATCCGAATTAAACTTTGTAACTTCATTAAAGACTTCAGGAGCAACATTTTCTTTAGCAAGTCTATATAATTCCTGATCAAGTCTCTTTGAAGCATTTATGAGTTCTTCTATAACTTCAGGGTTTTCCTGCCCCATTAAAGCCATAGAAGCTTTGTAGCAGATTTCAGAATCGCTATCATTCAAGTAATTCCTCAAAATATCTGTAGCTCTATCATCTTTAAACTGTGAAAGGATTTCAATTTTAGCTATAATCTGACTCTTTCTTTCTAATCCGTTTTTCTGATCTGAAAGACGCTTATAAACATCTTCAAAGGAATAACCTGCGATAGCTTTTACAGCAGAGAATCTTACTACTTCATTTTCATCTTCTGCTGTTTTCATCAAAGCTTTTAAAGCAACTGCAGCTCCTGTAGTCCCTAAGGCATAAGCTGCTGAAGCTCTGACAAACTTATCTTCATCTCTAGTAGCTCCGATTAAAGCTTCAACAACTCTTGGCTCATTCCTGCCGCTTAAAGCTGTAGCAGCAGCATATCTTACAGCAACATTGTCGTCTTTTAAAGCTTTAATTAAAGCATCAATGGATTTTTCAGAACCCATACCGCCCAAAGCTTCTGCCGCCAATGCTCTTATAGCTTCAGATTCCAATGTATTGGTCAAAGCTTTGCTTAACGGCTCAACAATTTCGTCGCTTTCTTCAATGCCTATAGCAGCCTTGGCCGCCATTTGTCTCATCTGTTCGTTATTATCATTCAGTCCTTTTAAAACCAGCTCTTTGCGCGGAATAGGACTGCCATCAGGTTGGAAATACTCTATAGGGAGCTGTTCAACCTTGAATACTACCATTTCTTTGTAGTTTCTAGGTGCAGAATCTTCATTTTGAATATTAGGCGCAGAACTTCCGTAGTAATTCTGTTCTCCAGCAACAACCAATGCCCCGCCTAAGTATTCTTCTGCTACTTTATAAAGTTCATCATCATTTTTCTTAGAAGCTTCTAAAAGAGGGGCAATAGCTCTTTCATCACCTATAGCTCCCAAGCTTTCTGCAGCAACCAAAGCTACAGATTCATCCGGGTCATTGAGAGCATTTATTAGTTCCGGAACAGCAGATTCCAGCTTTTGGTAAGCTGCTTCTCTCATTGCTGCTATTCTATGTCTTTCAGGAGCTTTTGTGTTTTTGATAATACTTACCGGGTCACTTATAAGAAGCTGGTAATCAAGTTCTACCTGGGGTTCTTCTTTTTTAGGAACTTCTTTCTTAGGAGGTTCTTTTACTGGAGCTTCTTCTTTTTTTTCTGTTTCTCCAGATACTGCAGCCTTTGCAGCTTTGGCAGCCTCAGCCTCTTCTGCAATCCTGATTTTTTCTTCCATCGACATAACAGGAGGTTCATCGAAAAAGGAAGAATCAAAACCATCTGAAGAAGCATTTTCCTCAGATGAAACAGGCTGAGATGAAGGCACCAGTTCTGTTGATTCTACTGGTTGTGCGGATTCTAATGGATGTTCGTTATCATGATTTTCTTCGACAACAGCAATTTTAGGCTGCTTAAGAGTTTTTTGGGTAGTAGAAACCGCAGGCTGCTGGCTTTTGCCGCCTACTTCCCTGATATTAGCTGGTAGTTTGGCGTGCGCCATCTTATACCGCAGTATTAAAATATGTGCTATTACTACGATAATCAGTATTACAACCGAACTAATTAAAATTGTATCAATATCTAGATTATTCATCGTTTTAATTTATCGACTTTATTTATATAATGGTTTAAATTTTTTTTAAATAGGGAAAAGATAAAAATGAAATTAATTGGTAATGTTATTATCTCTGATGAAGTATGGGATACAAAATTTGAATGCGACTTAAGCCAATGTAAAGGCAAATGCTGCCAATACGGAGATATTGGCTCTCCTATTACTGAAGATGAAGAAAAAAATATAAAGAATAATTTAAAGAATGTTTCCAATATGCTTTCAAAAGAGAATTTGACTCTTCTGGAAAAGGGAATAACTATCAAAGACAAGCATGGCGACCTTCATATAGTTGAAGGGGCCCACAACACCCCCTGCCCTCTTTCATTCATCAATAAAGAAGGAATAGTATTATGCTCCCTTCACGATTACTGTCTTAAAGCCAAAAAGAATGTTCTGGATTTAAAACCGCTATGGTGCTCACTTTTCCCTTTAATTATTAAAAGCACACCTGTGGGCTGGATAATAAACTGCTATCTGCCGGAATTCTGCAAATCAAAGAAGAATCCACAACCTATACTCTTGGCATTCTCTGACTATCTATCGGAAATATTCGGGCCCAAGTGGGTTGAAGCGGTGAGAGAAGAATATGCCAAACAAAGATTGAGGTGATTGGTGACTAGTGGTTGGTGGTGAGTGAATTGAGAGCTAGAAAAAATACTTCTTCCAAGAGCCGCGATTTGGCTTAGAAAAGCTTGGAATTGCCTTAGAACCATCTACTTCACCATATTT
>JAFXRA010000354.1 GCA_017526725.1 Candidatus Rifleibacteriota bacterium | reverse complement strand
TGCGACAGTCAACTTACCGATAATATCTAATGCGTCTTTGATAGTAGGCATATCCAATTACCTCCTTCGGTGGTACTGTTTCTTACTATTATTATACGCTATTTCTCGTCAAAAATCAACCATTTGTTGTGACAGAGCCATCATTAATTATTGAACTGCTGGAATGTTGTGCAAATAACCCAACATAATTTTCGTCAGGACGATTAATTTCAACATTTGATATTTTTTTATAGTTTCCATTGTAATAACCATTAAAAGACGATGTGTAACTACCTATCGGATCCCAGTTAGCATAGCCAGATAAGTCTAAGTCTTCCATCTGCCTGTAATAATATGATTGACCAGGATATAAATCCAAACAAGCCAACTGAGCAGGGGTATAGATGGTGAATGGATCATTTTCAGTTCCATGCCCCTGATGGAAGAATGTAGTAATTTCATAAGGTGAAAAAGTTTTTACAGTAACACCTTTTATATCCGTAATCTCAGACATAAGTATTCTGGCGGTTGAGCTAGCAGCAAAGGTGCTACTGAAACCTAATTTAAAACCATATGTTCCATAGAACCAGGAAAAATTACTTATTGTTAATAAACCAGCCGCAACACCATCAGCATATATTGCATTTTTAATTTTTTCCTTGGCTTCATCATTCAAAGATATATTTGTCGAAATAATAAAATCTGAATCACTGCAATAGATATAATTTTTCCCGTTCACTTCGAGAGCTTCAGTCGACGAGGTTGTTTTCTTTACTAATGATGCTGGTGTTGTTGCTATGCCGACAATCAAATCAGGAATAGTAGTAAAACTGAATGAACTGAATGGGCTTGCACTTACTCCTGTAATATTTATTGCTGACATAGAAAGAGTGTAGGAAGTGCTGGTTGCTATATTTTGATTAAGACCGAGAGTCAGAACATTGTCGTTCCAGGTTTTGGTTATAATAGAATCACTGACATTTGAAAGAGTTATAGCGTTTTCGATAAGAGTTTTATCATCAGCACTTAGAGTAAAGCCTGGGGTAACAGTAAAACCTGGTCTGCAATGGTATTTCCCATCATAAAAAACATTGTCGTCATCTTTAGTTAAGGCAAAAGAAAGAATCGGAAGAGTAGTAAAGGCTAAATCACTGAATTTTGTCAGACTTATGTTATCCATACCACTCACATTACCCATTGCCAGAGTATAAGTTCTATTCGGAGTAAGATTCTGACTAAAAGTTATTACAAGGTTGTTATTATCCCAAGCTTTTGAAGTTATATTTGAATTGGTAACGGATACTGAGTTTTCAATATTGGTTTTGTCAGCAGCATTAAGCGTAAAGCTTGGAGTAATGGTAAATGTGGGGTTAAGACGATATTTTGGACTCATGGCCTCATAGACATCTGTTGAGCCTGTTGCTATAGCAAAAGTCAGAGTATCTAAAACTGTGAAATCCAGGTTAGCAAAAGTATTTACTGTTATACCAGTAAAATCTACTGCGGCCATACTCAGCGTATGAGAAGAATTTGGTGTCAAATTAGAGGAGAAGGTTAACCTTATGTTGTCGTTATTCCAAGCTTTTGTTAAACCGCTAGAGTTAGATATAGTCACAGCATTAAGCAAAGCAGTTTTGCTTGCTTCAGACAGAGCACTCAGAGAATAATTTGGACTGATAGTAAAGGCTGGTCTGCAGTGATATTTCGGAGTCATTGCAGTATAGACATTGCTTAAATCTGGTGTTGCGGTAAATGTCAGAGGTTCCATAGTTCTGAATGGTAAGTTTGCAAAGCCGTTTACAGAAACGCCATTGATGTTATTTACAGCAGCCATAGAGATAGTATAAGCAGTATCATTAGCCAGATTCTGTGCGAAACTAATATTGAGTGTTGAAGCATTGCTCCAGCTCATTCTTATATTACTGTCATCTACATTGGATACACTAATAGCCGCTTCTATCTTTGCTTTATCTGTGTCACCAAGAGGCATATTGGAGGTTACAGTGAAAGTAGGAAGTGTCTGATATAGACCCACACCGTTCTCAATTGCAAATACATCTCCGCTGTCGGAAGCTATGCTGACTACGAGAGCACCAACGGTAGTAAATGTTTTTGCGGTAAATGGAGTTACCGTTACACCACTTATTGAGGAAACAGCATTCATAGAAAGAGTAAATTCGGTGTTTTCTGGCAGGTCGTCGCTGAAACCGATTTCAAGAACATTGTCATTCCATGTTTTTGTCATCAGATTGGCATTACTGCTGATTGTTACAGCATTGGCTATTTTGGTTCTGTCTTCAGCATTAAGTGTGAAGGCTGGAGTCAGTGTGAATACCGGTCGGCAATGATAACGTTCCGCCGGAGCTGAAACAAAGACATTGCTGGCGGGAGAATTGAGAGTGAAAGTTAAAGCAGGAACAGTAGTGAAATTCTGTGAAGCAAAGGGAGAAACCGTTACACCAGTGATAGAATCAACAGAAGACATACTCAGAGTGTGAGCTGTATCTGGTTCAAGATTTGAACTGAAGGTTACACGGATGTTGTCACCATCCCAGACTTTTGATGTTACTGCTGAATCTGTAACAGATACAGCATTCAATAGAGCCGTCCTGTCTGAATCTGATAAAGCAGTAAGTGCATAGTTGGGCGATATCGTGAACGCCGGATTACATCGGTTCAAAGGAGCCATTGCCTCATACACATTGCCTGTGTCAGATGCTACAGCGAAAGTCAGTGCACCGGTAGAACTGAAAGTCTTATCTGCGAAGCCGCTGACTGTGACACCGGTAATATTATTAACGGCGTTCATAGAAATAGTATGGCTGGAACCCAGACCAAGGTCAGACCCGAAAGTCAGCCTGAGGGTCTTGTCATTTGTCCAGTTCTTTGTGAGAACCGCAGAGTCTGTGCCTGTCAGAGTGACGGCAGCGGCTATTTTTGCCTTGTTATCAGCATTGAGAGCATATCTTGACGTGACGGTAAATGCCGGTCTGCCGTGATAAAGTTCAGGAGTAGACACAAAGATGTTTCCAGCATCAGGAGTCAGTGTTATAGTCAGTGCTTCCATTGTTGTGAAGGCCAGATTGCTGAAGCCTGTGACGGTTACACCGCTGATATTGCTGACTGCTCCCATTGAAATTGTGTAATCAGTATCATGGGTAAGGTTTTCGGTGAAGCTTATATTAAGAGTTGTGCTGTTGACCCAGTTCTTTGTAACTTTGCCCGGATCTATATTGGATACACTTATAGCTGCCTTTATCTTTTCCTGGTCTGCATCACTCAGAGCCATATTGGAGGTTACAGTGAAAGCAGGAAGTGTCTGATATAGTCCTACACCGTTCTCAATTGCAAATACATCTCCGCTGTCGGAAGCTATGCTGACTACGAGAGCACCAACGGTAGTAAATGTTTTTGCTGTAAATGGAGTTACTGTTACACCGCTTATTGTGGAAACAGCATTCATAGAAAGAGTAAATTCGGTGTTTTCTGGCAGGTCGTCGCTGAAACCTATTTCAAGAACATTGTCGTTCCATGTTTTTGTCATCAGATTGGCATTACTGCTGATTGTTACTGCATTTTTAATAATTGTCTTGTCTTCTGCATTGAGATTAAAGCTCGGAGTCAGAGTAAATACAGGTCTGCAATGATAACGTTCTGACGGAGTTGTTATGAAGACATTGCTGTCAGGTGAATCGAGAGTGAATGTCAATGCAGGAACAGTAGTGAAGTTCTGTGATGCAAAGGGGGTTACCGTTACACCTGTGATGGAGTTCACATCAGCCATGTTCAGAGCATAAGCAGAATCAGGTGCAAGATTTGAACTGAATGTTACTCGGATATTGTCAACATCCCAGACTTTTGATGTTACTGCTGAACCTGTAACAGACACAGCATTCAATAGAGCTGTCCTGTCTGCATCTGATAAAGCAGTAAGCGCATAATTAGGCGAAATTGTGAAAGCAGGGTTGCAACGGCTTAAAGGAGCCATTGCTTCGTATACATTGCCTGAATCTGATGCTACAGCGAAAGTCAGAGCACCAATAGAATTGAAAGTCTTATCTGCAAAACAGCTTACAGTGACACCAGTAATATTAGTGACAGCATCCATAGAAAGAGTATGGCTGGAACCCAAACCAAGGTCTGAACCAAAAGTCAGTCTGAGGGTTTTGTCGTCTGTCCAATTCTTTGTGAGAACTGCACTGTCTGTGCCTGTAAGAGTTATTGCACCAGCAATTTTTGCTTTATCATCTGCATTGAGAGCATATTTTGAGGTAACAGTAAATGCTGGTCTACCGTGATAGAGTTCAGGTGTAGATATAAAGATATTCCCAGCATCCGGAGTCAGAGCTATCGTCAAAGGTTTCATTGTCCGGAAATCCAGGTCGTCAAAGCCTGTGACGGTTACACCACTTATATCGTCGACCTCTCCCATTGAAATTGTGTAATCAGTATCATGGGTAAGGTTTTCGGTGAAGCTTATATTAAGAGTTGTGCTGTTGGCCCAGTTCTTTGTAACTTTGCCCGGATCTATATTGGATACACTTATAACTGCCTTTATCTTTTCCTGGTCTGCATCACTCAAAGCCATATTGGAGGTTACAGTGAAAGTAGGAAGTGTCTGATATAGTCCTACACCGTTCTCAATTGCAAATACATCTCCGCTGTCTGAAGCTATACTGATGACAAGCCCTTCGATTGTTGTAAAGCTTTTCGGAGTAACTGGTGTTACGGATACACCGCTGATTGATGTTACGGCATTCATTGAAAGAGTGTAATTAGTGTTGTTGGCAAGGTCTGAACTGAAACCTATTTCAAGAACATTGTCGTTCCATGTTTTTGTCATCAGATTGGCATTACTGCTGATTGTAACAGCATTTTTAATTATTATCTTGTCTTCTTCATTGAGATTGAAGCTCGGAGTCAGGGTAAATACAGGTCTACAATGGTAGCGTTCCGCCGGAGTTGAAACAAATACATTGCTGTTTGGTGAATCAAGTGTGAAAGATAATTCCGGAACAGTAGTAAAACTCTGTGGTATAAAGGATGTGACAGTTACACCTGTAATAGAATTGACATCAGCCATACTGATAGTATGAGTTGAATTAGGTGCCAGATTAGAACTAAATGTAACTCTTAGATTGTTCCCCTCCCAGTTCTTAACAGTAACTGCGGAATTTGAAACAGATACAGCATCGGCTATGATAGCTTTGTTTGCATCACTGAGAGCGAAGTTCGGTGTAATAGTGAACGCTGGATTGCAACGGTAAATAGTAGACAAAGCTTCATATACATTTCCGGTGTCAGCAGTAAGAACAAAATTGAGTCCAGGAACCGTTCTGAAAGTGAGCGGTTGGAACAATACCAGGTTTACGCCTGCGATTTCCCCTATGGAATCTATGGAGACCGTATACTGGGTGTTGTGGGTCAGATTCTGACTGAAACCAAGAATCAGGCTGCCGCTGGCATTCCAGTTCTTGGTAAGATCTTCGTCTAAAACATTTGAAACATGTATTGCACCGGCGACTGTAGCCCTGTCGCTGTCACCTAAAGCCACACTGGGAGTAATGGTAAAAGTCGGTCTGCAATGATAGAGTTCGTTCGGAGTCGAGACAATAACGTTTCCTTCATCAGGAACGATAGCCACGTAGGAATCACCGGTAGTTGTAAATGTCAGAGGTTCGAAGACTTTGAAAACTAATCTGTCAATAGATGAATCTATGTCATCCATTGAAACAGTATATTCTGTATTGGTTGTAAGATTGCTTGTAAAGCCTATAACAAGGCTGTCGTTGACCCAGTTTCTTGTTATGTTGTTCTCATCTGCACCAATAACAGTTACAGCGCTGGCTATTATAGCCTTTGCATCATCGTCTGCTTCATAACCAACAGTGATGGTAAACTGAGGTCTGCAGTGATATAGATTGTTAGGAACATCTATTATGTTGCTGTCTTCAGAGTCAAGGGTGACATTAATAGCATTCATGGTTCTGAATGGCTGCGGGTCGAACGACGTTACAGTTACGCCCTTTATATCGTCAACAGCTGCCATGTTCAGACTGTAGTCAGTGCCTGATGCAAGTTTTGTGTTGAAACTTACAAGAAGTTTGCCTTCATTATCCCATTCTTTGACAACAGAAGAAGAGGCAACATCGACAACTGTTACAGCATCTAGAATCTTTGCCTTATCAGCATCATTCAAAGCAAAGGCTGGAGTTACTGTAAAGCCTGGTTTGCAGTGTGTGAGAGAGTTCGGTATATCAAAAAGGTTGTCGTCATCAGGAGTTACGGTAAAAGTCAGAGCTCCGATTGTAGTAAAATCTACCGCATCAAAAGGAGTAACTGTAACACCGTCTATATCGTTAACATCTGCCATAGAAAGAGTATAAGCCGTGTTTGCGACAAGATTCTGTGTCAAAGATACCTTTAAACTATTAGCATCCCAAGTTTTGGTAGCAATGTTCCCTGCATCTGAGAGAACAATAGCATCAGCAATTTTAGCTTTGTCTTCATCGTTGAGAGTAAAAGCTGGAGTAATAGTAAAACCAGGTCTGCACTGATATTTCGGACTGACAGCGGCATAGACGTTGTCATCGTCTGGAGTTACAGTAAAGCTGAGAGCACCGACAGTGGTAAAATTCAAGGCATCGAATGGAACTATATTTATACCCTTAATGTCATTAACAGCCGACATAGAAAGTATATAAGCAGTATCTGTTGCAAGGTTCTGATTCAGAGAGATTTTTAGATTGTTACCTTCCCAGTTTTTAACAACAGAGGCACCATTATTAATCGTTACTGCATTCGCAATCTTCGCACGGTCTTCTTCAGTCAAAGCAAAGCTAAGTGTGATAATAAAATCTGGATTGCAGCGATATTTGGGTTCCATCGCAACATAGACATTGTTTGCGTTTGGAGTAAGAGTAACACCGAGATTTTCAACTGTAGTGAAATTCAGATTAGCAAAGGGAACGACCGTAACACCCTTGATGTCATTAACTGCCGACATAGAAAGAGTATAATCAGTAGACGGAGCAATATTCTGTGAGAAACCTATTATGAGTTTTCCTTCATTATCCCAGTTCTTTGTAATCTTATTATCCTCAGCATTCAAAACCGATACAGCACTGGCAATCTTTGCACGGTCTTCTTCGTTTAGATGTATGCTTGGAGTGATGGTAAAACCTGGTTTGCAGTGATAAAGAGGGCTTTTCGTAGCATACACATTGTCAGCATCTGGAGTAAGCGCAAGTTCAAGAGCGCCAATGGTTTTGAACACGAAAGGCTGGAAGGTGATAAAGTTCTTGCCTTCAATTTCCGGCAGTTCTGCAATAGAGAGAGTAAATTCAGTATTCTGTTCTATATCCTGTGTGAAGCTTATGGTAAGACTGCCGCTGGCCCATATCTTTTGTATAGAAGCCTCGTCGACACCTGTTACAACAACAGAACTGGCAATTTTTGCCTGATCTTCATCACTCAAAGCGGTGCTAGGAGTAATTGTAAAACTTGGTCTGCAGCGGAAAAGAGAGTTTTCAGTATCAAAGACATTGTCTACATCAGGACTCAGAGCAATATAAAAATCACCTGTAGTTTTGAACTTCAGCGGTTGGAAAGGCTTTAAAGATAGTCTTTTCATGCCGGCAGGCTCCTTCATGCTAACAGTATACTCTGTATCTGCAGCAAGGTTTTTGCTGAAATTGATAGAAAGAGAACTGCCATTCCAGGTTTTTGTAACTATACTTTTTTCAGCACCAATAACAGTCACAGCACTGGCTATAGAGGCTTTTTCACTGTCGTTGGGATTGAAACCCACATTAATGGTAAATATAGGTCTGCAGTGATAAAGATTGTTTTCAACATCTATCAGGTTGGTGCTATCAGTTGCTAAAGAAACATCTACAGTTCCAGCAGTTCTGAAAGTCAAAGGCTCAAAAGGAGTTACTTCCACTCCATCCAGTCCGTTCAGATCGTTCATGGAAACCACGTATTGCGTATAGGTGGCAAGCTTTTGTCTGAAACCGATTACAAGACCGTTTTCGTTCCATTGAGTTGTCAGAAGTTCTTCGTCTGATAGAACTGTCGGATTGGTTTCCTCGGTAGAACTAGCCGTATTGGCTCTAACAACCGTGCTCATTTCTACAAGAGTAACAGAACTGGCTATAATGGCTTTGGCTTCGTCTGTGAATTCGAAGCTGGGGCTGGCAGTAACAGTGAATCTAGGGTTCAGATAATAAAGATTTTTCGCTGCATCAAAAATATTGGTAGTATCAGAAGCAATCGAAAGCACTACGCTCATTGTCGATATAACCGGTTCCGGCTCTGGTTCTTTATCTTCTTTCATATCGAAATGTAGAGAGTCTGAGAGACAGAAAGGAACAGGTTTATCTGTTGCATTGAAAGCTTCAACAACAAAATCACAAGCGAATTCTTCAACTGGAAATTTCTTGAAATTGAGTGTAAAAGAAAGTTCTGGAGTGACACCTGCAGAATAGCTGGTCATAGTCGGTATAAATTCGTAAAAATGGGCGTAGAGCTCACCGAAGGCTTCATACTTGTTTTTACTTTCTCCTGAACTTTTAGCACTTTTGCCATCTATTTTAATGTCGACCTGTTGGTGGTCTGCATTGGCATAATGAAGTCTTATTCTGTAGTCGTCAGCCCTCAGGTTGCTTAAGTTGTCACCGATGAACTTCAGTTTTATGATTGCGTCTTCATAATATCTGCCGTCATGAATTTCTATGACGTTGTCAGGCATACTTGCAACCATAGAGAGAACTTTCGGCCTGTCTCCAAGATTCTTGTTGAAATCAGCAAAAAGAGCTACATAGACATTATCTTTGTAAAGTTTGTATTCGAAGGCGCCTTTAGGACCATTGGAATTAATCAGCGGATTAGTTGCCGAATATATGTTGACGAACTGCCATTCCTTGCTGCCAATTTCCTTTATGCCTATATAGTAGTTTTCTGCACCAGTTAATCTTTCATCGTTAGAGAAAGTCAGAATAATCGGGTTGGTCTGCATCTTGACTTCTCTTTTCGCATTGGTACCGATATTGATGCCATCATCAATCTTTTCTTCCCTATCAGGCTTTATTGCATAAATGAAAGAACCTACGGAATAAATATCGCTTTCATTACCCATAGCCTGGTTTTCAACCATATGTATTACAACGTTTTTATTCAGTGTTTTTTTGGGAGCTTCTATGGTAAGACGACCAGAAGGAGCCAAGGTTTTGGTGATGGAACCGTCATCATTAACCTTTACATCAAGAAGCTTAGGTTCTGCCTGAATACCGCCACCCACATTGTTAACCACAACTCCGCCACCACCACCTTTGGAGCAGCAGCCAGTAAAGTAGAAAAAAATCACTGTACAAAAAACAGCAAAAAGAGAAAAAAGATAAAATCTGATTTTACCTGACATTTCTATGACTTTGAAAACCTTTGCAACTTTGTGTTTGAATAAGTTTTTTACTCATTAAATTATAAATATTTTTAGAAATATTTGCAAGACCGAAGCTGGCGTAGTTGTTGTCCTAAAGCTTCCCCTTGATGGGAAGTGGTTCCATAGGAACCGAAAGGGTGACCGAACTAGAGTAACTTTCGTTTAGCGTAAGCGTATTATAGAACTTGAGAATTGTAAATAGTGTTTCGCTGCGCTGTGGGAAGACAAGTTCACACATTTGTCATAAAAAGTATAGCGTATGGGCTTTAGCCCTGAAAGCTATACGTTTATGACAATGGGTAGACGTCTTTGTTTTTATTGTTTTTGGTAGTTATTGTAGTTGTTGTTTAAAAAAAAGCCTGGGTATTTTCCCAGGCTTTTTTTAATTCTGATTAATATAATAATTAAATCTTGTAAGCTACACTTGTAATAAAAGTTCTGTCGTATTTTTCCTTGGCATCAACAGGTGCTTTATTATAGTCGATGAGGTATTTCATTTCTGCATCAATCTTGTCGTTAATTGTGAAAATCAAGCCAACAGCAGTTTCTGTTCTGTAACATTCATCAGTATCATCTTTTGGAGCCAAAAAGCCAAAATGACCTGCAAATCTGACGTTTTCAGCAATCTTTCTTTTGCCGTCCAACCCGAATCTTAACCAAGTTTCATCGTCTTTACGATTATCAGTATATTCTTCTTTTGTAAAATCAAGACCGAGAGAACAAGAAAAAACGGTTTCTTCGCCCTTGATAAAGTAGTTAATCATACCAAGCCCGAGTTTGTACTGTTCTTTGTAACCGGCGAATTCATCTTCCATATAGCCAACATTTGCATACCAAGAGAATTTATCGTTCTTTATAAATTCACTGGAAAACTTAAGTTGTTTCTTATCTGCATTCTTCTGACCGTCTGACTTGCCGTAAATAGCCAATGCATCATACCCGAACTTAAGCTGTTCTGTGCGTTTCTGGGTCAA
The DNA here is from genome assembly GCA_017526725.1 of Candidatus Rifleibacteriota bacterium. The sequence continues at coordinate 23,689 of JAFXRA010000354.1, read as the reverse complement.
ATTCAAAGTAAAATTCATTTTACTTTCATCGGTATTGCCGGAACTTTCAGTATAACCAAGACCGACACGGCCTTTTGCTGGTTCAAGAGCTTTTGCACTTGCAGAAGATAATGATACAAGCAGCATTCCCATTAATAGGATGGATAAGAAATTAAATTTACGCATTATTTGCCTCCGAAACAAACAGCTTTGTTGGGATTTGTTTTTATTTGTTTTTTTATATCTAAGCTGTTTATATATCTATCGGAAGCCGTTTTGAAAAAGTTTAATGCAGGACTTGTTTTTTGGAAAAAATCAAATTTGCAGCAATATAGAAAATAAATGTCCAAACAATACAGTAACCTAAAGGACCGGTTACCTTATCTGATAAAATACTGATTTTCCCGTTAAGAATTTCTTGAATAGTATTAATATAAAAGAGATCAGTATAATATCTTGTGAAACATAAATACTTACTGATGGTTTCAAAACAGCTTATTAACATTTCTAAACTTGATCCCTTAGTTAAAAAGCTTGACAGCATCGCTTTTAAAACATCTGACGACCAATAAAATACGTGAATACCAATAATCGCGCTTAAACTGCAAAACGACATTAGTATGGCAGATTCAAAATACATAGAAAATACGATAAAGAAACCTATCATCATTATATTCGCTATAAAACTTATAACGAAGAGTTGAATAGCAGAAGAAGCCGTAACCATAGACAACGAAGAATCCATAGCCTTAGTCTGAATCTGTTCCGGCAGTACACCCATCGGCTGAGTTACTCCTCTAGCAATAAGCAGGTCTGTCTGTAATATCAAACCGCCTAAAACTACTGCTATCAGTAGAAATGTAATTATAGAAACAGATTTTGCTGCAATAACCTGCCATCTTTTTACAGGCGTAACAAGCAGCATCTTCATATAACCACGGCCAAACTCTGTTGAAAAACTGTCACCAACAATCAAAGCTAAAAAGAACGGGGCGATATATGAAAATAAAGTAAAATGACCAGTAAACATAAACTGAATTGCTTTTTTCATACCCATAAACTGTATATCGCCTAATCCTAAACCTCTGCATGTAATATAAGTCAATAGAAGAATAAGACTTGAAACTATCGGCACCATATTAAGAACAAGCAGAAAAAGAAAGGCTTTTTTATTGTTAAGAATCTTTTTTAATTCAAAAAGAATCAAATTTTTCATTCTAGCCATAATTATTTAGCCTCCTTGTCTTCTTCTTGAACTGCCTCAGATTCTTTGGTCCGCTCATCCTTTTTAATTGAGACATTAGAAAAGTTATTTGCTTTGTTTTTTTCTGTAAGCTTGATAAATGTTTCTTCCAGAGAGCTTTCTAAAGGAATCAGTGCCTGAACCTTGATTCCTGCTTTTACCAATAATTCATTTATTAAATGGGAAGTATCGTTTTCGATATCTACAATAAAGCCTCTAGGAGCTAGATTTACTGATTTTACAATATTCTTTGCACCTTCAAGAATGCTTTTAGCACTATCAATCAATTCATCGGCAACTCTTATTTCGTAACGTTCTTCGCTAGAAGCTAGAATATCAGAAACAAATCCTTCTGTAATCATCTGACCTTTATTGATTATAACAACATAGTTGCAAAGCTTCTGAACTTCATCCAGAAGGTGGCTTGATAAGAAAATAGATGTTTTTTCCTTTTCATGAATATTTAAAAGAATTTCTCTCATCTGGTAACGGCCAGAAGGGTCCATACCACTGGTAGGTTCATCAAGAATCAATAATTCTGGTTTGTGCAGCAAACTGAAAGCCACACCCAGGCGCTGTTTCATACCTGTTGAAAAAGTGCCAAACCTTTGATTAGCAGCTTCTTTTAAGCCAACCAATTTAATGACTTCATGAATTCTGTTTTTCTCTACAGGCAAATACAAAGAACCAAACCAATAAAGGTTTTCGAAAGCAGTCATAGTATCAATAAAACTTGGGTTTTCAACAACAGCCCCGATTCTTTCTAAAGCCAAAGCGCGTTCTTCAGGAATTTTATGTCCTAAAAGTTCTATCTTTCCTGTTGGGGCAGGAAGAAGCCCTAATAACATTCTAAGAGTAGTGGTTTTTCCTGCACCATTAGGTCCAAGGAAACCTGCAATAGCGTTATTTGGAACATTAAAACTCAAAGAATCCAGAATTTTCTTTTTTCCAAAGCTTTTACTTAAAGATACGACTTTTATTGCATCATTCTGGCTGCTCATTTTTCATTGGCTCCTGATCATATAAGGCATGATATAACTCAATACCTAAAACCTTCATTATAACCGTAACAGGAACTGCAAGCAGCATTCCGACAATACCTGCAAGACTTCCTGCAATAGTAAGAGCTAACATAATTGTTAACGGACGTAAACCGGCATTTTCCCCAACAACATAGGGCTGTAAATACCAAACATCTATAGTTTGAACAATAGTAATAGTAACAATCAAACCAACCCAAAGACCGGCACCTGATTCTGAAACCTGGGCTATTGCCGCGAAAAAGGCAAGTATAGCAGAGAAAAAACCACCAAGATAAGGTATAAAATTAGCTATTCCGGAAAGAGGCCCAAGAAACAAACAGGCTTTTAACCCTGATAAAGCAAAACCTATAGTCATAAGAATAGCAAAAATAGAGTTTTCAATGCATTGACCGCGAAGCATAGAGCTTAACTGAGTATCTATTTTATTCAAAACACTAAGAGTCTTATCCTGATAGCCTGGTGGAATAAGCTTTTTAAACCCTTCATAAATATCATCCATATCAAGAAGAATATAAAAAACAAGTATGGGTATGAAAAACAAATTGAAAACCCCGGTAAAAGTATTGCCTAAAAAACCGAACACTTTACCGAAAAGAGTTATAAGACCATCTTTAGCAACAACCACTGCTTCAGTCAAATATTCCTGCAATTTTGTATTTTGCAGAATATCGGCCTTGTATTCAGGAAACCATTGTTTAAATTTGGTTTTTATATTAGTCAAAACATCACTATACTGTTTATTTAATCTGGTAGTATCTAGGTTTTTAAGCTTGACTCCCATATCTGTAGCCTGAGTTACCATTGAATAAAGAATTGGAACAACTACAAGTATGAAAATACTTATAAAGAAGATAAAAACCATGATTACAGCCCAGTTTCTAGAGAACTTTCTTTTTGTAAGGAACTGGACAACCGGGTTCAGAATGTAAGAAATAATCAAAGCCACTAGAAAGGGTGCAATAATATTATAAAGATAGTAAACAAGAAAAGCTATGATTAGAAAACAAACAAAAATCAGAGTGTTTTTAACTGTAGAACTAAGATTTCTAATTGCCATAACTGCCGACTTTCTTTGCTTCAAGCATTCTTTCATTCATTTTTATAATAAGCTGAATTTCACTTCGGCACATTTTAAGCTCTGAAGCAATTTGCGGAATACTTATTCCCTGCTCATATTTTTCCATTATTTCTTTGACAATTAGTTCCTTGCCCTTTGGATAGTATTCTATTTCGAAGTTTTGAGGAATCTTAAGGTCAGAATCTTTTTTATGACTGGTCGGTGAATCAACAAACTTAGGGAAAAGTTCTGTTACATTGCTTTCAGGCTCAAAGCCGTTGTTCATACCATTATTAGAAGCCATTTCATCAGCAACAACAGCAGTTTCAGCAACTTCAGCGAATCCTTCATCCAAGATGCTCAACTGCTTTGAAATTTCATTTGTAACGGTTTCAGAAATAGAATTTTCAATGTTTTTAATATCTCTTTTTATAGAAGATATTTCTGATTGTAATTCCTTATCTATTCCAAAAGGTTCTAAAGAATTTCCAGATAATTTTTCTTCAAGTACCTCAATACGATTTTTCAAAAAACCAAAATGCTTGTTCAAGGTAATTATTTCATTATTATATCTTTCAGTCAGAACAGCTATTTTATTTTCTACCAACTCCATAATCTTTTCTTCATCAATAGGAGAACTAATAATCTGACTACCAAAAGACAGATTTCTTTCTTTTAAAGTTTTTGCTCCTTTTTCAACTGCATCCAGAAGTTCATCAATGTATAAACATTTTTTGTCGGCAACGGTTAAAAGCTCCCTCATACTTTCAATCTTCTCTTCCATTGTCTTAATGTTTAAATCAGCTGTTGTTTCTATTTCTTCACACAAAAACTTGAAGCTTCTTTCCAAATCATCAAGATTCTTTTGAAGAGTAACTATGCGATGTTTATTTCTATGTTTTTTTACTAATATTGCAACTATAACACCTAATAAGGCCAAAATAATTCCTATACCAATCCAGAATTGCCAAATTTCCATATAATTTTGACCTCTAATTTTTAATTTTGAAAAATTACTTACTAATGGTACCATGCTATTATGTCAAAATACAAAAAAATTTGGGGAATATTTTTTAGTTTATTTTTTCTTTGGTTAGCACTTAGAAAAATTAATTTTCAAGCCATACCAGAAGTTCTTTCAGAAATAAACATCAATTACTTTCTCTTATTGATCATATCTTATACTCTTGAAATGGTAACCAGAGCTCACCGATGGCTTATTATTCAGGAAAAAGAAAAGCTGACTTTCAAATACTCCTTTTTCGGTTTAATTCTAACCTTCTTTTTCAACAACATTCTGCCAGCTAGGGCAGGGGAGTTTTTCAGACCATACTACTTTGCCAAAAAAGACCTGGCTGATTCTGGTGAAACTTTAGCCGCAGTGGTTCTAGAACGTTTTTTTGACGGTGTAATGCTTCTAACCCTTATATTAATTTCGTTCCAGAATTTTACCAGCAATGAAACTTTAAAGCAGGCAAGTATTATTACAGCAGTATTCTATACAATTGTTCTGGTCGGAATTCTTTTAGCCATATTCAGTCGAAGTTTATTTGAAAAAATAACAGATTATTTTTATGGTCTGCTACCTAAAAAAATAGGAGATTTCCTCTCTAATCTCACTCATAAATTTATAGATGGTTTATCAACAATAAAAGACTTCAAACGACTAGTAAAAATTATTCTTTCTTCTGCGGTCTGCTGGTTTTGTTCGGTTATAACAATCTGGTTAGGCTTTAAGGCATTTGGCTTGGAAGATAATCTGGTCCTGGCTTCTTTTGTATTAACAGTTTTATCAATATCTTCAATGATACCGGCAAGTCCTGGCAATATTGGAGTATACGAATATTTTTGTGTTTTCACTTTTAACGTTTTAGGCCATTCTGCAGAAAAAGGCACCGCTTTTTCCATCGTTATGCACGGCACTCAATACTTGTATATATTGGTTTTAGGAATCATTATTGCCATAATAGAAGGCATAAAAGTAAAAGAATTTGCTCCCTCTCAACAAACAGAAAAAGCTTAACCACATTCAATCTGCATTATAATCATCCGCATATAAATTTCTAAATACTTGCAGTCTGACTGCCGATAAAAACAATAGGCATTAGGAGGCAGGTATGAATTATCAAAAGAATAAAAATAAAAACAAATCCAAAACTCAAATTGGCCTTTTCCTGTTTTTCTTGAGTGGTCTATTCATCTTACAAATTATTTTTTCTTTTACAATTCATGGTGATATAGGACCTAGAACAGACATTATTCCTGGACTAGAAAAACCAGCTTCTCCAATTCTTATTGGAAAAATAGACAGCTTTGTTGACAACAATTACAAAGTAACCAGAGTTGCTCCTGAAGGCGCTTTTGCACCAGCTTCTCGCAATCTGACTGCATCTGTTCCTCAAGTATCTGCTCGTATAGACGCTCATACTACAGAAAGCCTGGAAAAAGAAAAAAATACCCTTCACAGTACTAATATAGATAGATTTGCTGAATATAGAGTTCAGAAAGGTGATACATTACAAAAGATTTCTCGCAAACTTTACGGAAATAACAATATGGTTCAGCCTATTGTTAGACTTAACAGAATTACTGACGAAAAAGCATTAAAACTCGGTTCAACTCTTAAAGTCCCCCGCTCAGGTCTAGTTGCTTCCATAAAAATAGAAGATTAATAAAAAATAAATATTTCAGGGAAATCATATGCTATCACGATTATTCAAACCGCTTAACATAGTATGCATCCTTTGTTACATACTTTTTATGTGGTTTGCCTTTAATTCCAAAATTGTTGACGCACTTGTTCTTTATGTGTCCGAAGGAAAAGGCAAAACCGTATATGTAACAAAAAAGCAGGAATTGGCAGCTGTAACAGGTCAGGACAACAATCCCAGGCCATTAGTAGCTATTAAATACAGCACGAAATCTTATGACTTAAAAGAAACAGCCACCAACGACAACCCAGAACTAAGCGGTCTTGAAGATAATGACGGCAAAGAAATAGAAAACAGCGATGAAGAACAGGCTGAAATTCCAACCTCTTCAAATGACGATGATTCTGCTGCCGAAGATTCTAAACCAGTAACAGCTTTAACTCCAAAAGAAGAACTTAAATTAGAAAGCAGTATAGTTAAAGTTCCTGAAAATACAGAAACTAAAGAAAATAAAAAAGCTGAAATAAAAAATAATGCAAAGAATCCTTTAGACGAAATAAAAGAAGTCACAATTCAGAAGAAATCAGATACCTCTTCTGACGACAATACTCCAGCATCAGCAAAAGCTTATATTGATGCTATTCTAAAGAAAAAATGGGAATATGCTGAGTTAAATGATAGATATATTGTTCGCTATGATTCTGACACCTATATTGTTCTAACCATCAGACCCAGTCTTCAAAAAATGATGGAAAACATTCTTGCTAAATATGATACAAGAATGTCTGTCGGAATCATAGAAGACCCCTTTACAGGCGAAATCCTCGCTATTGCTTCAAGCCATAAAAACAAAGTTCTAAAAATCGAAGACGATGATTTTAAAACTTCAAACTGGGCTTTTAAAGCAACTTTTCCTGTTGCCTCAATATTTAAGATAATCACAGCTTCTGCTGGTATTGATACAGGTAAAATAACTTCAAACAGCAACTTTTTAGCTTATAAAAAGTCTTATATGAAAGTCTGGAAAGCTTTTGCCAGCTCTCATAACGGTGTATTCGGCTCTGTTGCTAAAAAGACCGGCAGAGAAACAGTCAACAAATATGCAACTGCTTTCGGCTTTAATAAAAGCTTTTTCTTTGATCTTCCTGTAGGAAAGTCTATTTGCAGTCTTTCAACCAATAAAATAAAAATGGGGCAGGATGCAGCCGGTCTGAACAGAGATTTTCTTGTAAGCCCGATGCATGTAGCCAGCATTGTTTCAACGATTTTAAATCGTGGAAAAACCTTAAAACCTTATCTGGTAGATTATGTTGTGAGAAAAGGCAAAGTTGTCTTCAAACGTCGCCCATTCCAGCTTGCACAACCAATTAAAGAATCTACAGCCAGAGAAATTTATAAAATGATGTATGCTACTACTGCTGTTGGAACAGGTAAAAAGGGGTTCGGCGGCTATAAAAAGTGTCCTACTCTTGCAAAAATGTGCGGCGGAAAAACAGGCACTCTTACTGGTGCTTCACCCAACTACCTGTTTACCTGGTTTGGCGGCTTCACTAAAGCCACAGGCCGAGACCTCTGCATCGTAACCTTATCTGGCCAGAAGAACCATTCTGGAACAAAAGCTGCTTCTATTGCAGGACAAGTTGCTTATGAACTTTATATGAAAAGACAGGGTGATAATACCACAGAAGTGGCATCTAAATAATAATAGCTAGGATTCAATTCCTGCAGCTTTTAACAAAGCTTTCTTTTCTTCAGGCGTTATTTCGCGAAGCTTTCCTGACTGCAGGCTGCCTAGCTTGATTGGACCAAAAGAAACTCTGTGAAGATTAATAACTTTTCGGTCAAAAAACTCAAACATTCTTCTAACCTGACGCTTTCGTCCTTCTTTGATCGTCACTGAATAGGTATTATAAGATTTTAATGCTTTTATACTGCAAGGCGCTGTTAAACCATCTTCCAATTCTATTCCTTCAGAAAAGAGTTTTAATTCAGAATTTGAAAGCGGTTCACCATTAATTTTAACTATGTATTCCTTAGCAACTTTGTAGGAAGGGTGTAAAAGACGGTTTGTCAATTCCCCATAATTAGTAATCAGAAGTAAACCAGTAGAATCGTAATCTAAGCGTCCGATTGGATAAAGTCTTTTGCCAACAGGCAGATAATCTGCAATAGAACGTCTGCCTTGTTCGTCTTTTAAGCTGGTAATAACTAATTTGGGTTTGTTAAATAATAAAATTGTATAATCTGTTTTTTGCGGCGGAAAAAGTTTTTTACCATCCAGAATAATAACAGGAAGATTCTCGTCGTCTATCAACAACCCCTGTTCAGTCAACAAATGGCCATCAACAGATATACGGCCATCTGCTATTAAACTTTCAATTTTTCTTCTTGAAGCAACTCCCCATGAAGCAAGAAGCTTCTGGATTCTTACCAGCGGCATCTCAATGTAAATACCATGTATCTGCCGACTTCAGGGTCTTCTTTATAAGTGCCTCTTTCGAAAAACGGCTGACCATTTATCCCTGTATCATTATCGTAATAGGTTTCTCTTGTAAAAATCTTGCTTCTATCAAAATTCTTTTTAGAAGCAAATCTGTCTGCATCAAGATTTTCTTTGTCTGCACCAATAGAAGAGATTCTAGGAGTTAGTTTTGTAAAAATCAGATTTGATTTTAAAGCCTGACCTTTCACAAGAAAATCTTCTCCGAATTCTGTTTCTATTGTTGTTACATAAGCTTCTTTATTATCAAGAACAGAGCCTTTCCAAGGAAGTGCGCCTTTTGCAGCCAGCTTTTGCAAAACTCTGAATCGTCTTGAAGAATCATTCTGGTTCTTATCAATATCTAAAAAAACAGCGGTAGAATCGCCTACAACCTGCATAACCAATGATTTTGGATACCAACCGTCAGCCACAACCATTGTCAGCATATTTTCTATTTCATCTCTAGGAATAGAAAGAGTAAGCTTTGTATAAGTCCCCTTATCTGTTACTATAACGCTGCCATATTTCTTTCTAAGCAAATTAGCAGCAGAGCAGCTGCTATCTGCTTCAGTCATACTTTCTGCTTCACTGAATTCTTCTGGATTATATTCAGTCTGAGAAAAAGCAGGGAATGAACCCAACATTAAAAGTGCGAGAACAAGAGAAAGTCTATTCTTTTTCATATTATCTCCTCTTAACTATTCAACGAGAACTATGCAGCAGCAGGCAGTTCAATAGATACTAAAGTGCTGGTATTAGGAGTACTCTTAATAGTAATTTCTCCTTTTAATGCATGGAGTAATTTTTGAGCAACAGCCAAACCTAAACCTAGAGAGTTCTTTCCAGCATTTCCAAAGGGCTTGAAAAGATTTTTCTGCTGTTCTAGAGGAATTCCGCAGCCATTATCAAAAATAACCAGTTCAACTATATTATTTGTTTTAGGTTTCAATCTTGTTACTACTTTTATTTCTCCACCTTTTGCCCCAAGGCCAATAAGTGAATTTATGAAAACATTGGAAATAATTGTTGAAAATGCTTCCATATCAACATTAATTGGCGGCAGATTAACGGGAAGATTCTTTGAAAGCTTAAGGTTCTTACCTATTTCTTTTACGCCTGAAAGCAGTCTTGCAGTAACAACATGGCTCTTTACATTGCCGAATATTTCTTTTTCGACAAGCTGATTAATCTGGAATTTCCCTATTTTAGGAGCAAATTCTGAGAACTGAGTTATCAGATTTTTAACGTTGTGTTCCATTTTCTGCCCCTGAGCCTGAATTATAGGTAAAACTTTTGCAGCATCTTCTTTTTTGGCTGCATAAGTCTTTATTGCATTAAGAGGAGCAGCAATATTGCTCTTTAAAATAGAATCACTTACAACAGCATTGTTAACAGCAGAAGTATTGGCTGGTATAGAAGAAACCTTCGCCAAAATAGAATTAAACTCATGCAATTCTTTTGTAAGAGCATCAACATTGGCAACATTTACCGAAGCACCTGTTGTAATCTGTAAAGGTGCAGCATTTCTTTGTTCTTCCAAGGCTTCTTCTGCTTTGCGCTTTTCAGCAGCTTCTTTAGCTTTCTGAGAAGCAGCCATTGTTTTTTCATTTGATTCTTCAGCCATTTTAGGCTTTTTATTGGCTTCTTCACCTTCTTCTTCACGGCCGCCAGCATCAACAGTTGTGCCAACAACTTCACTTACTGTTGTTCTGCCAGTAATCAGCTTATAAAGAGCAGATTCACGAAGAGAAAGCATACCGTCTTTTATTGCCTGACGGCGCATATCTTCTGTTGTTGCATTTGATTCAATAAGTTCTCTGAACTTCGGAGTTATTTCAAGAACTTCATAAATACCCTGGCGTCCTTTAAGACCTGTGTTGTCACATTCTTCACAGCCTTTGCCCTTCTTGAAAACCAAAGTATCCATAGAATACTGGTCATTAAGTCTTAGTCTTTCAAGAGTTTTTTCGTTAATATTCAAAGACTGTAAAAGGTCTGGTTCAGGTTTGTATTCTTCAGCACAATGTTTGCATATACGCTTAACAAGACGCTGAGCCTGAACAATACGTAAAGAAGAAGACAAAGAGAATGGTTCAATACCCATATTCAGCAAACGCGCAACAGTAGCAGGAGCGTCATTTGTATGAAGAGTAGAAATAACCAAGTGACCTGTCATAGCAGCTTTAATAGCGATACTTGCAGTTTCAAAGTCACGAATTTCTCCCAACATGATTACGTCAGGGTCTTGTCTCAAGAAAGAACGCAGAGCCGCAGAGAAGTCCAAACCTATATCAGCATGACACTGAACCTGATTTATACCCATTAAGTTGTATTCAACCGGGTCTTCAGCAGTCATAATGTTTTCTGTCGGCTTATTAAGCAGGAACAATGAAGAATACAGAGTTGTGGTCTTGCCAGAACCAGTAGGACCAGTAACAAGAACGATGCCGTTAGGCGCCTGAACCCCGTTCATGAACTTTTCTAATACAAAAGGTTCAAAACCTAAGTCTTTTAAGTCGACCTTTAAGTTACCCTGGTCGCAGATACGCATAACGATTTTTTCACCCCAAACGCATGGGATACAAGAGACACGAAGGTCAATCTTTCTATCCTGCATATTCAGTTTAATACGACCGTCTTGAGGTCTTCTTGTTTCTGCGATGTCAAGATTTGACATAACTTTGATACGGCTGACCAAACCTGCATGAGCAGCTTTTGCCGGAGTCATGAACAACTTCATTGTGCCGTCTTGTCTAAATCTGATACGGAATTCACTTTCATAAATTTCAATATGAATATCTGAAACATGCAAAACTACAGCTTGAGTTAAAATCAGATTAACAAGCTTGATAATAGGAGCATCATTTTCGCTTAGTTCACCTAAGCCTTCATCGTCATCTGACTTCTTTTCTTCACCGCCAATACCATCTGCCAATGAATCCACACTTTCACCGTAAAGATTATCAAGTGCTGCAACAATAGAAAGTTCAGAACTAACAACCGGTGAAACTCTCATACCTGTCATCATTTCAATCTGGTCTATTGTAATGATATCTGTCGGGTCGGTCATAGCAAGAACAAGTTTGCCATTTTCCTTCTTAACAGGACAAAGAATATGGTCTTGACAGAACTTTTGAGTTAAAAGGCTGCCGACAACTGGGTCAACCAAGCTTTCATCAAGGTCTATGAAAGGAATATCGTATTGTTTAGACAGAGCAATAGAAAGTTGTTTATTGGTAATAATGCCATTTTTAACAAGATAAGCGCCTAAACGCAATTTCTGTTCTTTAGCTTTTTTAAAAGCTTCATCAATCTGTTCTGGTTTACAATACTTTGATTCAACAATAATATCACCAAGACGCTTACGCTGCTGAGACTTTTTGCGAGGTACCTTTGCTCCCGTAAGCTGTGCTATCTTGCTTTCCAACTGGTCGCCAAGAACTTTAGCCGGCTTAATCGCCATAGAAGGATGCAGACCAACAAAGAGTTCTGCATTACCTGGCGCAACACTACCAACCATTAATTCGGCGCCGTTTAATTTTATAGGAAGAATATTTTTGCTCTTAATAATCTTTACATCAATTAACTTGAATATTTCATTATTTATCTGGGTTTCATCAAGTTTGACATAGGGAACCTTCAGTATTTCAGATTCAGCTTTTGCCAGAATTTCAGGAGTAACCTTTGCTAAACCGGCAACTGCTTCTACAAAGTCCAATGAAGTCTTAGCTTCACCTTGAAGTTTATTTAACTCATCATCAGTAGTGACTCCATCTTTTACAAGCAATTGCTTTAATTGACTAATGGCTTCATCACTGAAAGGGAAAGCCGGAAAAGATTTTTTAAACGCTGCTTGTTCCATTTTTTTAACCTGATTATTAAGACTTATTTTTGTTCATTAAGATATTGTTCTGCTATTTTAGCAAAAGATGGACGAAGATTCAACGATAAAGCTTTTTGGAAATATTCTGATGCTTTCTTTTTGGCCTTAGACTTTGAAAGCACACCTAACTGAAAATAGGCATCAGCATAATTCGGATTCAATTCAATCGCTTTAGTTAAAAGTTCTTTGGCTTTTGTGTTCTTCTTCAGCTGAATCAAAGTTAAAGCAGTCCAGTAGTAGGCATCTGGATATGTGTTATTTATACGTGTAGCTTCTTCAAAGTGCCTTAAAGCATCTGTCCACAGACAATCTTCAAAATATTTTATTCCAAGATTAATTCTGCTGGATGCTATATCTATTTCAACAACTGCGATTTTCTTTAATTCAGCCAATGCTTCTTCTACAAAACCTTGTTCTAATAAGTTTTTATAGTTTATAAATTCTGAAGTATTTTCTTTTTTGGCTTTCTCAACAATTTCGCAGTAACATTCCATAGCTTCATCATAATCTTTATTTATTTCATAAATAGAACCAAGATAAAACCATGCTGCCAGAAGATTTGAATTCTTCTTTAAAATACCTCGAAGCACACTCTTAGCTTCTGAATAAAAACCTCTAAAGAACAGGCTTTTACCTAAATTCAAACCAATATCAAGATAAGCCGGATGCTTGCGATATTCTTCTCTAACCTGTTCAATGTTCTTTTCCAGAATCTCCATGCGTTTTGCAAGGTGATCCAAGTTTCTTAACGGAGTTTTCCATTGAGGTCTTAACTTTGAAGCTTTTCTAAAAAGGCTTTCTGCATCATCCAGATTATTTGTCTGCATGCGAAGAACACCTAAATTATTCAAAATTCTTGGGTCTTCATGCATTGTTCTCATTGCTGTTCGATAAGCCTCTTCTGCTTCGGAATAAACTCCCTTGGCCATATAAATATTGCCAAGATTGTTGAGCATTTCGCTGTCTTCTGGGAAAACCAGTCGCCCGCGCTTAAGTACCTGTTCTGCATCGTCAAGCATACCAAGCCGGCGGTAAGTATTCCCTAAAAGCATAATTAAAGGTCTTGAATCAGGAATGATAGATTCTGCAACTTTTAATTCTTTTAATGCTGAGTTAAACTTACCCTGTTTCAAAAGAATCTGAATCTTTGGCCCCAAGTGAGAAGAATTCTCAAAAGTCAACTCTTCGGAAAGATCCTGAATTTCTTTATCAAAGTTTTCTTCGATAAAATTGCTGATTTGACCAGCAACCTCATCATTCTTTTTTATGGCTGCTTCAATGATATAATCAATGTTTGGATACTCAGGTGAGATTTTTTTTACTTGATAAAATTCATTGAGAGCAGACGAGTAAAACCCCGCTCTGAAATAGTTTATACCGCGATCAAATATTTCTTCAGACTCTTTAGTTTTCATAATCATTTATAGGTATTGCCTTGAAATTATGTTAGTGATACAATAGCTATACCCTATTAAGAGTTATCTTGTCAATGGGGAAAATGTACCCCTTTAGGAGGGTTCTCATGGATTCCACAGTAGGAATCAAGATGAAATTTTGTGAATCTCTTGATCGCTTTGTTTCTATCAGAGCTTTTACGCCAGAACAAAAGCAGCAGCTTTTCAAAAACGTAAAAATTACTGATAAAAAGTCTTACAAGCGGCTGATTATAAATGCCTCTGTAGTTAATTATCTCGACGAAATTGCTCCATTGGTATTCGGCAACAACGAATATCCGCTTCTTGGTGAAATCATTGAGCAGGAACTTTACAATCTATGTGTAAAAGTTAATCCTTCTCTTGATATAAAAGAAGTAACTATTCAGATTGATGAACAGGAAGCCGCAGGTTCATCTATACCGGTAATAGATGCTGAAGGTGCTAAAAACGCCAGTCAAGATCGTTTTCTTGGAATAGAAGACCATTTAAGAAAACGTATAGTTGGTCAGGACGAAGCAGTTTCTGCTGTTGCCCAAGCTATTCGTAAAGCCAAAGTCGGTTTGAAGAATCCAAAAAGACCGGTCGGCAGCTTTATTTTCGTCGGTCAAACTGGTGTTGGTAAAACAGAACTCGCTAAAGCCCTTTGCGAATTTATGACTGGAAGCGAAAATGACATAGTCCGCATAGACTGTTCAGAATATGCTATGAGCCATGAATATGCAAAACTAATTGGTGCTCCTCCAGGATATATTGGTCATAGCGAAGGCGGTTATCTTACAGAAGCAGTTAAGAACAAACCTAACGGAGTTGTTGTATTCGACGAAATCGAAAAAGCTCATGAAAAGGTTCATAATCTTTTGCTACAGCTTTTAGACGAAGGCATACTTACTGACAGCAAAGGTGAAACAGTAAGCTTCCGTGAAACTATTATAATTCTTACTACTAATATAGGTGTATCAGATATCACAACCGAAGAAACAAAACCTGGTTTCAGAATCAATGATACAGCTAAAAACAGCAGTACAGAAAAGCTTGATGACCTTTCTCACGAAAAGAAAGTCAAAATAACTAGGAAAAGTCTCGAAAAGAGTTTTCCACCAGAATTTCTTAATCGTATAGATGATGTTATCGTTTTCAGACAACTTGACAAAAACGATAATCTTCAGATTCTAAGTATTCTGTTGAAAGAAGTTTCTACAAGAATTGAAGCTTTGAATATGCATCTCAACTTTACAGACGAGCTTAAAAACTGGCTTGTAGACAAAGGAACCGACTTAAAATACGGTGCAAGACCATTGAGAAGAACAATTCAAAGATATATTGAAAATCCTTTAGCAGAACAGATTCTTAAAGGCGATTTCAACAAAGGTGATGACATTCAGGCTGAAGTCGGTAAAGATGAAGATGGTGATGAATGCACTGTTTTCAGAGTTGTCGGCAAAGTAGAAATAAAAGAAGCAAAAACCGAAGAACCTCTAAAGCTTGAAGCACCCAAGAAACCAGCCAAAAAAACAAAGAAGAAAGAACCTAATAATCCAACCGAAATGGAATAACTTGATTTTCTAAAAAAAATCGAGTATAATATTTAACGTAAAAAAAAGAACGGCTCAAAAAGTTCTAAAGTTCGGCTCTAAAGAACGGCTCAAAAAATGTTCTAAGGTTCGGCTCAAAAAAGAACGGCTCAAAAATGTTCTAAGGTTCGGCTCAAAAAAGAACGGCTCAAAAAAAAAAGAAAAAACAAACCTAAAAAAAGCGATGCAAAACAAAAGCATCGCCTTTTTTTTTGAAAAATATTGTTTCTTATAAGACATAAATAAGCGACCCATTTCTTAAATATCAATACAACAAACAGGATAGAAAAAAATGGATATATCATATCTACTCTATTTACAGAATCTTAGAGATGCCACCAGCCATATTTTTGATAAGTTTTTTACTTATGTAACTAATTACGGCGAAATGAACTATCTGCTTCCCTTATTTGCCATTATATATTGGTGTATAAACAAAAAAACAGGGGAATTCATGTTCATATCATTAGGTTTTTCAAGATTAATCAATGGTTTAATTAAAATAGCTGCTTGTATTTATAGACCATGGATAAGAGATATCAGAGTAACGCCAATAAACAATGGAATGAAAACAGCTACAGGTTATTCTTTCCCTAGCGGACATACCACGAATGCAACAGCAACTTTCGGCAGTTTTTCTGTTTTACAGGATAAAAAAGATAAGTTCCTTAAAATACTATTATGGGGTTTTGCAATTCTTGTTGGTTTCAGCCGCAATTATATAGGAGTTCACACTCCTCAAGATGTTATTGTTGGTTTTGTTTTAACAGTTTTAACAATATTTGGAACAATAAAGCTATTTGATATATTGGAAAAAAATGAAAAAGCTGATGTCTGGATTGCATTTGCCGGAATACTAATCTCTCTGCTTATAACCATATATGCAGTAAACAAAACTTATCCTGTTAACTACAAAAATCAAGATAATACAATCACCGAAACGATATATTTAAAAACTTCTGAAGTTAATAAAGAAATAGCGCAAAATGCCATAGTTAACCCAAAAGAAATGGCCTTAGACCTTTACAAAAATATTGGATATATATTTGGAATATTCTTAGGCTGGATAATAGAAAGAAGATTTATAAAATTTTCTACAGATGGAACAACAAATCAAAAGCTGCTGCGCTTCCTTGTATGTTTTTCACTGATGCAGGTGATGCTTAATGTTATCTGTCCTTTATTAAAAGCCAATTTGGAAAAAATCTATAATGAACCAATTATAGCGTTTCTAAAAACATTTTATGTTATCTGTATTGCTCCAGCAATAATCAAGATTATAAAAAGAATAGAAAATAACCAATCTTCTGACTTGCAAATAATAAACAATTAACAAACAACAATATTTAGATATTTTGTACTGTATTTTATTTATAAATCTTATATAATAAATAAATAATATTTTTAATTTATGGAGTCATATTATGAGCAGTAAAGTAGTAGAAATATGGGATGCAACCGGCAATAAAAAGATTAAAGCAGAACTTCCCGACGATGAACCAGTAAACAAAATATTGGTTTTGCTTGTTGATAAAATGAATCTGCCAAGATTTTCTCCAGATGGTCAGTTAATGAGTTATAAATTTCACCACAAAGCTTCTGGCAGACAGCTGCTTGATGATGAAACTCTTCATAATGCTGCTGTTAACGATGGCGACGTATTAAGAATACAGCCAGAAATCACTGCAGGTTAATAAAATGTCAGACAGTACATCAGATAAAGTCATAAGCATAAATACTGAAGAAAATCGTTTTTCACGTTTCGAACTTATCCGCTGGTGGGATCAGAAACGACTTTCTAATGCCAAAATCCTCGTTATAGGCGCTGGAGCTTTAGGCAACGAAATAATAAAGAATCTTGCTTTATTAGGAATAGGCAATATTGTTGTCGTTGATTTCGACAAAATAGAACCATCAAATTTATCCAGATCGGTTTTATTCAGAGAACGTGACCGTGGCCGTTTTAAAGCTGAAGTTGCAGCAGAAAGAGCAAAAGACCTTTATCCTGATTTAAAGATAAAACCCTTATGTATTAATGCTGTTGCAGATTTAGGCTTAGGTTTATATGACTGGGCTGATGTAATTTTAGGCGGTTTAGACAACCGTGAAGCTCGTTTATCTATTAACAGAAACTCTTTTGCTGTTGGTAAAACTTGGATAGACGGCGCCATAGAAGTTTTAAGCGGCGTAGCCAGAGTCTTTTCACCAGATGGTCCCTGTTATGAATGTACTATGGGCGAAGTAGACTGGAAAATACTTCAAACCAGAAAATCCTGCACACTATTAAGCAGAAGTGAAATGCTTTCAGGCAAAACTCCAACAACACCTACAATTGCGAGCTTAATAGCATCTATTCAGTGTCAGGAAGCATTAAAGATACTTCATGGCATGGAAAGCATTAATGGAAAAGGCTTTATTTATGATGGAATAAACTTTTATCATGATTTAATCGCTTACAAAAGAAAAGAAGAATGTTATAGCCATGACAGTTTTCTGCCACTGACCAAGCTTACAAATAGTGCAAAAACAACAACACTAGAAGAAGCTTTAAATATAATCAAAAAAGATTTAGGTGATGAAGCAGAACTAGAACTTCGAGAAGAAGTAATAACCGGTTTTTCCTGCGGTAATTGTTTTACTACAGAAGAATTTCATGCATCAGTTGGCAAAGTCACTGAAGCAGACTCAATCTGTCCAAAATGCAAAAAACCGCGTTTTCCAATTTTAACCCACAGGTTTGACGGATCAGAAGAGTATAAAAATAAAACTCTGCTGGAACTGGGTATTCCTTATTTTGAAGTTATAATAGGTCATTGTGGCGAACAGCGCAAACATTACCTTTTAGACGGAGATCGTGATTTTATACTAGATGGTCTAGATAAATAATCGGGAGGAGTTATGGGGAAAAAAAACAAAAAGCCAGAAAATAACTCAGATAGCGCGGCTTTAAATAAAGAAACAGAAGAATTAAAAATAGACTTTAATAAAAGTTTTTCTCCTGAACCTGACAAAAACATACCATTTCCGGCACCTTATAAATCTGAGCCGCGCGTTTATATTGAAGAGGAAGTCTATAAGGAAATACAGGCCCATTCAAACGAAACTACTTCTGTTGAGCTTTGCGGAGTATTAATAGGTGAAGTAAGGTTTGATGTCTCAGGTAATTATCTTTATATCTGTGGCAGCATAAGAGGTGAAAAAGCCAAAAATTCAGGAGTAAACGTTTCTTTTACCCCTGAAACCTGGGATTATATCCATGAAGTAAGAGAAGAAAAATATCCGAAATATTCAATAATAGGCTGGTATCATACTCACCCGGGTTTTGGTATATTTTTATCTGATATGGATAAATTTATTCAGGATTATTTCTTTAACCAGCCTTATCAAGTCGCTTGGGTTGTAGACCCCAAAGCATCTTTGAATGGTATCTTTGCTTGGCAGGAAGGTAAAATTTGTCCTCTGAAACATTGCTGGGCCGGTCAAGAACAATTATCATTAACAATTGGAACAGTCGGCGGTGAAGAGACCTATAGAGATAAAAATGATAATAACTCCCCAACTAACTTGACTTTGATATCCAATAACAAACAAATATCAGAAGAAGAATCTGAAAATGCTTTTTATAAGCATTTTTTCTACTATTTTTTGTGCTTCAATCTAGCCTTTTTGTTAGCTAATTTTATTTATATTAGAATGGCATCTAATACGGCTGCTACGGCTGCTCAAGTTGAAGCCAGGGAACTTATTAATTCCTGGGCAACAGATCAAAGTTTTATTCTTCAAATAGGGACAGTAAAAACCTATATTAATCAAACTCTTGAAGGTTTAAACAACTTACCGGCAAACTCTACCATAACAATAGAGCAATTTAAACTATACTCACAAAGCATAGATTCTCTATTAACCAATATTTACAAAGATTCAGTTTCTAGACGTAATTCAGCTATGGAAATAGTTAAAAAAATTGCTAACAGACCTATTAATAGCAACGAAAAAGCCGAACAAGATCTGAAAGAAATGAAAGAAATGGTAGCAAATAGTGTATTATTGCAATTAGAGCCATATCTTACTTCTTTATCTGCTCAGCCAATCAACGAAACAAGAATTAAAGAAGCAAAAAAGGTTCTTGACAATATTTTGTCTCTATATACCAAAGAAGGGCAAGAACAAATAAAGATGCGTTATCCTTGGATATTCCAAACAAATTAAGGCGGGTTTTATGGAAAATAATGATTTTATTGTAATCAATAAACAGGATTTAAACACTGACTATGTCAAAAACAGAATTATAGAAGAAAAAGAATCTAAAAGAGACCTCAATAAATCAGAACGAATACCTGTTCAAACAAATATCTTCTTAAATCCTATGTTTTATACCGCTGTTTGCGGCTGTATTTCCGCTCTTTTAGTATGGGGCTGTATTGAACCTTTTGTTGGAGACCCCCATTCACCACAGCACGGACTATATCTTACAATAATGGTTTTATCAATATGTACTCTTTTGGGAAGTTCTATAAGTGCTGTAGAACCTTTAATGTCTGGAAACATAAAAAAGGCTTTCAAGAATGCTTCTATAGGACTTGGAGCAGGTGTAATCTGGGCAATTGTCGGGGGTGCAATTCTTACCAGTATAGTATTGCAACTTATTCAATTTGTTATGCTGATGGCATTTCCGAATATGTTGCAAATAATAAAGGAAACCGCTCCAACAGGCCGTTACACAGTGCAATTAGTAATATTTGTAATGACTGCAAGAGCTCCTGCATGGGCTGTTATGGGTATGGGCATAGGTGCAATACCAGGTATAGCCGGTTCTTCTAAAAAATTAACATTCAATGGTATTATTGGTGGTTTACTCGGAGGATTTCTAGGGGGATTTCTATTTGACCCGATTTGCTATATTACTCAAGATATTTCAACCAGCGGAGCATTGAGTAGATGTATAGGATTTGCTATACTCGGCTTATTAACAGGTTTCTTTGTCGGACTTGTTGAAAATATGGCAAAAGACGTCTGGATTACAATGAAATCTGGTCCTTTAAGAGGCAAACAATTTGTTATTTATCACAATCCAACTCTTATCGGCAGTTCACCAAGAAGTGATATATACATTTTTAAAGACCCGAATGTAATGCCGACTCATGCAAAAATACAAAAAAGAGGCAGCAAATACGAAATTATTGATGAAAGCAAGGGTGTTGGAGTATACGTTAATTCAGAAAAAATTAATGGTAGCAAAATACTAGAACATAACGATGAAATTATATTAGGCCAAAGCGTATTGGAGTTCCAGCAGAAAGAAAGAAGATAAACTATGTTGCCATCTAATAAACAAGCCAATAAAACGATAAAAAAACACTATAATGTTACTCCTTCAAATGCGACTGCGGAAGAAATAGGCAAAATATGTTCTATTTGCGGTTCAGGCATACTAAACGATGAATCTATAGTTATATGCCCTGAATGCCATCTTCCATATCATTATGATTGTTGGAAAGAAATGGGAGGATGCGGCAGTTACGGATGTGCGGCAGCCCCAGACATAAAAAAAGCAGAATATGCTCCTTCTGACACATACGTTGAAGGATGGACATCCGAAAAAAAATGTCCGGAATGTGGTTCTATGATTCTTTCAGATGCTCTTATTTGCAGAGTTTGCAAGGCTGAGTTTCCGACAGAAAAACCTATGACAAGAGAAGAATGGCTTAATAGAACATATGACGGGAAAGAATTAAATTCAGTTAGAATAAGAGTGGTAGCACAGTTTTTCTTAAGCATAATAGGTATATTTACCATATTAATGCTTCCATTAAACATTTACACAGTATTTGGCGGCAACTGGATTTTTAAAATGAAAAGACTGCCTCAAGAACTCCAGATTCTGCAATACTGTTCTACTTTTATTTCCGTGCTTGAACTCTTTATAATGGTATCATTCTTAATGATATACTATAATAAATAAATAAATATGAAAAAAATAGTAATTGATGAAACCCTCAATGGGAAACAATGTTCTGTATGCTCAAGAACACTAAGAACTGGCGAGTATGTCGTCGAATGCGAATACTGCGGAGCTTACACACATGAGATGTGTTTTAAAGAACATGGCTGCGGTAGTGAACAATGCAGAGCGATTTCCCCTCATTTTGAAAGAACAGATATAGTTCTTACTAAGGAAGAAGTCAGCAATGTTATTGCAGTTCCTGAGCATACAAAAAATCCTACAGAATATTTAATCAAAGAACTGAATAAAGGCGAAAAACCATTTTCTAATATGACTATTGTTGCCGTTTTTTTCTCTTTAATTACACTTTTTGCCACAATAGGAACCTCTTTTGTACCTAGTACCGATACTCTTGCCACAAAAATATTTTATTGTTCTTCTTTCTTAGGCGGAACATTTTGTATCATACTATCAATTATTTCATTATCATTATTCAAAAATAAAAAACTCCGAGGTTTTCCGCTTGCCTGTATAGCAATGTTCTTAAGTATTACAACAGTATCTATAGGCGTAACCAAACTGTTAATTTCAGCCAGCAAATATGAGAGAGCCATTCCTCAACAAAAGGTTGATAAAAAAAGAATTGCTCAGACAATTGAAAAATCTGCCCCTCATATACAAGAACCTTTAAAATCTAATGTTTCTGTCAAATCCGGTTTTGGGTTAAGTGAATCATTTGGTTCCGGTGTAGTTGTTAAAAACAAAGACTCAAAAACCTATATAATAACGAATGTTCACGTTTTAACCGGTGGCTCAATGGTATCTTCCTTAGATGAAGCAAAGAAAAAAGCTAGAAATCTATCTGTAACTTTTTATACTGCTGAAACTAAAACAGCAGAAATTCTTTGGGTAGCCCCGGAAGGAATAGACTTAGCTCTCTTAAGTTGTCCAACCCCGGAAAACTATAACAGCTCTGTTCAAATCGGTTCTTCCAATGAAATAAAAATGGGAGAAAAAGTATTCGCAATCGGTAATCCAATGGGTTTGGACTGGACTTATACAGAAGGTGTTGTTTCCAGTTTCAGAAACAAAGAAATCGGCAAATATGAAATATCTGTAATTCAGATACAAACTCCTTTGAATCATGGAAATTCTGGAGGCGGCTTGTATTCAGAAAAAGGCCGCTTAGTAGGTATTAATACCTGGATATATGAAAAAGCTCAGACCGAGGGTCTAAATTTTTCTATTGCAATAGATGAATTAACCAAAACCCTTGATCCTGAACTGTTAAAAATAATTAATGAATAAAAACAGGAACAATTATGAGCATTAGAGATAAACGTTTACAATCTGATTATTTAAAAATGTGTGAAACTTTTCCTAATACAGGAAAAATCAAAATAATCTCAACTTCAGGAAATCCGCCTGATAAATACCAGATAGAATTCACAGTTAACAGTCTGGCAATGAATCCAAAAGGACAACCAACAGCCAAAAACAAACACACTGCTGAAATATATTTAACTGCCACTTATCCAAGACAGGCTCCCCAATGCAGAATGTTAACTCCTGTTTTCCATCCCAATATAGCTCCCCATGCAATATGTATAGGTGACCACTGGGCAGTCGGTGAATCATTGCCTCATCTTGTAATAAGAATAGCAGAAATGCTGGCTTATCAAAGCTATAACCTAAAAAGCCCATTAAATGGTGATGCAGCACAATGGGCCGACAAAAACCGTTTCAAATTCCCCTTAGACAGAACAGATTTCAGTTCTTATTTTGAAAACAGCAGCAACAGCATCTCCGAATCTGAAATAAAATCAATTACAGATGATTCTATAGTAAAATGTGCAAATTGCGGAGAATCTGTAAAAGGTTCAGAATTAATTATTTGTTCTTCACATCATCCGGTATGCAGTAATTGTGCTTTTACATGCAATGAATGCGGAAAAGTCATTTGTTTGAAATGTATAACAAGCAAATGTTCTATATGTAATAAAATTGTCTGCGCCCACTGTATTACAAAATGTTCATCCTGCAAGGCTGAAGTATGTTTAAGTCATTCAAAAACCTGCTATGTATGTCAAACAACAGTATGTGATGACTGCTCTGTCACTTGTTCAGTATGCGGAAAACCGGTCTGCTTGGAACATATGGTAAAAATACCCGGTACAAAGAATTACACTTGCATAAATTGCAAACAATAATTATCTTTATATAAGTAAGAATGAAACTAAAGGGGTAAAAATATGGCTACAAGCAATGATGTCATTAGAGCTAATCGAAAATACGAAGGACAAAGCTGTGCTATTTGTAAAAGAGAAATATCTCTTGGCGATTTAATACACATCTGCCCCAAATGCCAAAGTATAAATCACGAAGATTGCTGGAATAATG
>JAFXRA010000353.1 GCA_017526725.1 Candidatus Rifleibacteriota bacterium | reverse complement strand
TCTTCCTGATTATGAACTTCAGCTTTTTTGCCGCCAATTTTAACTAATCTGACTCTGAATTTCTTTTGGTTAGAGTTCTTTAAATCAGCGTCTATTGTCCAGTATTCTTCTGGAACAAAAGCAAGAATTTCTTTTTCTCTCTGACAGATTAAAGCAACAGCTACTGACTGAACACGGCCGGCTGAAAGGCCTAGACAAACCTTCTGCCAAAGTAATGGAGAAAGTTTATAGCCAACCAGTCTATCTAATATTCTTCTCGACTGCTGTGCGTTAACTAAGTCACAGTCTATACATCTTGGTGATTCAAGAGATTTTAGAACGTCTTCTTTGGTAATTGAGTTGAATGTTATTCGGCACTTAGACAGTGGGTCTATATTGAGAACGTTGGCTAAATGCCAGCTTATTGCTTCCCCTTCACGGTCAGGGTCGGGTGCCAGATAGACTTTATCAACTGTTTTAGCAATTTTTTGAAGGTTTAAAATAACGTCTTTTCTGTCTTCAACAACATGAAAATCAGGAACAAAACCGTTGTCAGTGCTTACCCCAAATCTTGAAGGAGGCAAGTCTATAACGTGCCCTTTACTTGCTTCTACTATGAATTCTTTCCCTAGAAATTTGGAAAGAGTTTTTATTTTTCCTGGTGATTCAACTATTATAAGATTCTTAGACATTATTTTTCCCTTGAGAATCGAATGAATTAATGTATAGTCGGATAGAAAGCCATATTGAGAGAATCGTTTTCTTCAATATTAGTTTCGCTAATTGGCTTGTTCATTAGTAAAATGATTTCAAGCCTGGTTTTGTTCACGCCGCGTAAATCCATCTTCTGTAGATACAAAAGAGTTTTTTCGAATTGTAATGGGCTGATAACGCCATTTTCCAATGATTCCAGCAGATAACGCTGTGCATCAGGTGTCAGTCTAAGAGCTTCTAATGCATGAAGCTGTCTGATGCCAGAGAGTTGCCCTTTCTGGTTCTTCTCTCTATCGTTAACTCTGACAATTGGATCAACTTTTGAAGTTATCATTGCCACAAGACCCATGGCGGTGTCTATATCGTTAAGGGAAAAACCCTTTGCCAACAATTGACTGACCATTGGATCGCTGCCGTTTTCGTCTCGTCCACTTGTTTCGATGCGCTTAATAACGATATTCATGATTTCCATGATATTCGTTAAAGGGCTTTTAATATTGTTCATAGCCTACCTTATTTTTATTTCTCTTCTAGTCTGGTATTTTCCACCAGATAATCTTACTATATAATTTCTCATTTCAAGCTGTAAAAGTAAAGAAAACAATTTATCATTATTCCAGCCTTCGCTTAAAAGACTGTCTATATCAGCTTCTTTAGCTAATCTTAATAATAATTTTCTTTCGTCATCATTTAGATTATTGTCATTTTCCTCTTCCTCTTTTTTCAGATTTTCGTAATTTTTTAGGTTTTCTTCAGGTAACAAATTTTGATAATAGTCAATAATTTCTTCAGGAGAAGTTACTAAATTTGCTCCTTCTTTTATTAAATTCATTGTTCCCTGGGAAGGACTTTTGCCGGAACACCCTGGAACTGCGAATATTTCTCTGTTTTGCTCACCTGCTAATCTGGCGGTAATTAATGAGCCGCTTCTTGCACTTGCTTCAATAACAAGTGTAGCTATGCACATGCCTGATATAATTCTGTTTCTTATAGGAAAATACCAAGGAAGTGGTGCAACACCCGGTGCATATTCAGAAACTACTGCACCTGTTTTTAATATTTTCTCTCTTGTTTTAGCATTTGAACGAGGGTATGTAATATCGACACCGTTAGCTAATACAGCTATAGTTTTTCCTCCAGCTTCTAAAGCGCCACGGTGGGCATAAGTGTCTATTCCCAAAGCTAAGCCGCTTATAATAGTAAAGCCAGCTTTTGCTAATTTGTAAGCAAAATCATGAGCTACTTCATAGCCCATTTGTGAGGCGTTTCTTGCACCAACAACAGCTATAGCAGGATTGCATTCTCCTAATTCCTGGCCTTTAACATATAGAAGTAACGGTGAATCAGGAATTTCACGCAATATTGACGGATATTCGCTATCTGTAAAAGTGATTAGTCTTATGTTTTTGTTTTCTAGCTCTTCTAATGAACAAATCGGTTTTGATTTTGGAGCTTCAGCAACAAATTTTTTAGCGCGGCGCGAATCCCAGCCCTGTATTGTCATTAATTCTGCAGATGTAGCCTTTAATGCTAGTGCCGGGTTTTGATATTTCTTTATCAATCCAGCCATTAGAGTAGCACCTACCCAGTTGCTCATTGAAGCCAGCCTAAGCCAGTTCAATCTGTTATCAAGCATAGAACATAGACTCCTTGGGCATTCTTATCTGCTTGATTGCTTTTTTGCACCAGGTAACCTGAGTTTCATCTTTTGATTCAGCAGCTACTATAGTTAATCTTGGAAGTGCTTCAATTCCAGCGGTGATAAGAGATTCATAGGCCATGTTCTTAATTGCCATCTGTTCATTTTTAAACATTTCTATGAAAAGATCCGGATTATTTATTGCCATATCTCCAAGTATTCTATGAATTGCTCTTGTTTCTTGGCCTTCTTTTTGTTTAGCTGAATAAATCATTAGTGCAAGAGCATCTTCTTCTGCTCCGAGATTACCAATAGATTTAATGGCGGCCAGTCTGACTCTTGCTTCAGAATCACCTAAGGCATGTTGTAAGATTGCTCTTGCTTTAGTGCATGGAAAACCACTTAAAGATTCTGCAGCTACAGCTCTGACAGAGGTATCCGGGTCTTCTAAAAGCATTATAATATGGTCTAGGCCTCTTTCATCATGCATTTCTCCAAAGGCTAATGCTGAATTTTTTCTTAATTCAGGATCATCGCTTTCTATACATTGAATAAGGTCTTTGAATACTTTTTCGCCCATTTTCTTGAAGGACTGAACCACATTGCGGTGAACTTCTGTATTTCTGTCAGAAAAACATCTTATTAGAGGAACTATAGATCTTTCGTCTCCTGAACGACCCAAAGAAATAGCTGAGTAAACTCTGACCCATTCACTGTCATCTCTTAGAGAAACAATAAGTGCGTCTAAGAGTTCTGGCTCGTTTTCTATAAGACCAGCTGCTTGACAGGCGAATAATCTTAATTCCGCATCGCCTCTTCGCATAGCTTCAATTATTTTGCTGACATATTTATGACCAACTTCTTTTATTACATAAGTAACCCAGTATTTTATGTCTTCGTTATCGCTGGAAAGGAATCGCATTACTTCTTCTATTGGAAGATTTTCTAATTTACAGAGACTTTCTGCAGCTGCTTTTCTTACACTCCAAATTTCGTCAGCTAAAGATAAAATCAGGCTTTTGGCTACAGATGAGTCGAATGAACTTCCCAATGCTTTTGCAGCAAAATAACGTATTTCTTTATTACTGTCTCTAAGTGCATTTACAAGGAAAGGAACACCTGGTTCACCAATTGATTCAAGTATTCTGGTAACCCAGTATCTAACGTCATCGTTTGGACTCTTGAGAGCTTCTGCAATCTTATCAACGCCTCTTTCGCCTATTTCGGTAAGAGCATAGGCACAGCTTCTTCTAACATTCCAGTCTTCATCGGATAACCCACCAACTAGAACAGGAACAGCTCTTGGATTCCCTATTTCCCCAAGTGTTGAAGCTGAAAATGCCTTAATATCAGGATTATTTAGTTTGAAAAGTCTCATCAAAGGTTCAACTATTCTTGCACCAATTTTAACCAAAGATTTTCTAATCAAATATCTGTGGTTGTCGTCCATCTTTATGACTTCATCAAATAATCTCTGTAAGCTTTCATTGCCTGCTTTAACAAGTGCTCTGAGACAGCCGTCTCTGATTTCTTCATTGGGACCGCGCAAATATTCAAACATCATACCTATGGCATTATCACCAATTTCTGCAAGTGCCATAGTTGCGCTCTTTCTTATTGTCCAATCTGTATCTGCAAGTGATTCTATTAAAACTCTGATAACTCTTTTATCGCCAGATTCACCTAATGCGGCGGCAATGACATATCTAAGCTGTTTATCCCCAGAACGCAGAGCTTCTAATAAAAATTTCTGTGCTTTTGGTCCTAATTTACCAAGAGTCTTAATGGTCCAGAAACGTATATCTTCGTCATTGGTTATTTTTAGAACTTGCTGAAGAGGAGCAATAACAGGTTCTCCATATTTAACCAATGCATCAGAAGCTGATTTTCTTACTCTCCATTTGGGGTCGCCTAATGCTCTGAGCAATGGGGTAACACCTTGTGGAACTTTTGAATTCCCAATAGCAGCACAAGCAAAGTATCTGATATCTGAGTTTGGATTTTTGGTTGCTCTTAAAATAGCTGGAAAGCCTTTTGTGCCAAAGTCTCCTAATATCTGTATAGACCAATGCTGAACATCGGTATTTGATGAATTTAATGCTGCAGATAAAGCAGGTATTACGGGTTCACCAAGCTTCCTAATAATATCAGCTGCGTTCTTTCTTATAGGCCAATACTCATCTGATAGACAGGAAATAAGAAACTGAAGATTGTCTAAATCATTATAGGCAGCAATTTTAGACAGTAATTCCAGTTTTTTTTCTTTGGTAGAGGTCGTAAAGATATTGATATAATGCTGACATGTATTATCCATTGGCTTTCCTTAATATCTATTGGTTTCTAGTATTTAGTTAGAATTAGTAATAACTTCTGTTGAAGAAGCATTATGTTTGTCATTTAATTGGATAGCAGGTTCAGATTGTTCTATTGTAACAGATTCTGAACTAGTTGGTGTTGGGACATTATTCAAATTTAAACTGTCTGATGCAGTTAAAATCTGATTATCTGGAGTTTCTATATCTGTTTTATTAGAACTCAAGTCGGATTCTTGAGAATTACTCATTGTTTCATCTTTTTTTTCAGAGTTATCTTCTTCAACTTTTTCCATAAGTCTAATAATTACAGGTAAAGAAGCTGGATTTATTGACTTTATTTTAATTCTTTCAGAAAGACCATAGGGCGGTTCTATTGTTACATAGTGACTGCCGGAAGCTAATCCTTTTAAACATATAATGTTATTTAATTCAGAGGCTTTTGTAGCATTTAAGTCGTCTATAAGTCCTTCTAATTCTATAGAATAAGTTGATATATCTGTTTCTATTACCTGGTCTTCATTGTGAGTAAATTCAATTGGAAGATTAGAATATGTTTTGGAAACAAGAACATCGGTATACTTTATAGACAGAGATACGTTACTGATTCCAACTAATTTGATTCCCTTAGGGCAAACAACATTCAGCGGTAATGTAGCGGTTTTGGAAACTTGGGCTAAATCCACCGGATCAAGCACCAATTCATCTATTTTATCTAACAACTTTGCTGAGCCGCTTATTGTTACTTTTTCAGGAGTAACTATGCAGCTGTCTAACTTTCGGCCTTCAGGCGGTTTGTTTAGCAGGTTGGGTTTGACTGTTACCTGTTTTTCCGGATAGCCTTCTCTGACCGCTAAGTCTAATTTTACATTATTCCCGTCTATTGTAATAAGTTTGCTTTTGGGATCATTTTCAATAGAACCATTGTTATAAACAATTTGAGCCTGTCTATATTCGCTGATAGAACGTTTTATATCATCAAGATATAAATCAATGCGGCATTCTGCAATAGTGTCAATTAATTCTGACGGTGCTGTAACAGGTAATTCTGTAGGAAAAACAGAAGGTTCACTTATTAAATAACCTTCAGGAACATTTCCTTTTTTGTTAATGTTAATTTTTACCTTTTTGGTAGTCATCTTAATTGCATTAATTACGAGCTGTGCCGGTTCTTTTGAAACAAGCTGAAGATTTGAGTTAGATGGGAAGATAACATTAACAGGAAGAGTCAATTTCCCGCCGTGACAATTGATTAAGTCAACACTTGCAAAGGTATTGTCTTCTACTTTGGTTTGAATGAATACTCCTCTTGGGCCTTTAACTCGAACTTTTACTTCTGGCGATTCAGGAATAACCTTATAATTTTTGGAATCATCCTTATTCAGATATGAGATTTTAACTTTGTATTCGCGAGAAATCGGTGTCGTAGAGATTATATTCACATAAAACCAGGCTAAAACGCCTAATAAGAATGCGACAGGTTTTAACCAGAAACGTTCTTTCATTTCTTGTAAAACCTCCATCGGCTTGAATTGTTGTCGTTAACTCTTCTTAAGGCTGTTATAATTAGTCTTCTAACTTCTTCAATGGCGATATCTCTGATAAGTTCACCGCTCTTGGCTCTAGAAATAGTGCCTGTTTCTTCGCTGACGATAAGAATTAAAGCGTCAGTAAGTTCAGAAGTGCTTATGGCAGCACGATGGCGGCTTCCTAGTTCTCTTGCAACTTCTTTATGGTTTGTTACTGTTGGAAGAAAACAGCCGGCTGCTTCGATTCTATTGTTTTTTATAATGGCTGCTCCATCGTGAAGAGGAGAAAAAGGCCAGAATATTGAACCTAAGAGTTCTGAAGAAATGGCTGCTCTAAGAGGAACACCATTATCAATATATTCTTTCAAACCTATTTGCTGTTCTATGATTACAAGGGCACCAACATGCTTTTCTGAACATGTATTAAGAGCTTTTGAAATGTCTGAGGCCATTTCTTCTATGCTTTTATCATCTATTGCTTCTTCTGAAAGAAACTGCCCTTTGCCGATATCTTCAAATGCTCGGCGAAGTTCTGGCTGGAATATAATGATGATAGCAACAACGCCTGAGGGCAAAAGCTTTTCTAATACCCATGTAGCCGTATTTAAATTAAGATTCTGAGATAAAGCAAAGAGAACAACTATTATACAAATGCCTTTGAGCAGGTTAAAAGCTCTTGAACCTTCTATGAATCGAAGTCCAAGATAAATCGCATAGCTGACAAGGATAATATCAAAAATATCTTTGTAGCCCATGTCTTTGACTACGGCCATTAAAAAGCTAAGCAATGAGTTCAAGACATTTCTCCAAAGCTACTGATGATTTTCTTTACTAATTTGTGGGTTTTTGTGTCGGCATTACAAAGAGGCGGTCTTGTGTATTCGGAGATAAGCCCCATTTCACTTAGTGCCGCTTTTGCTGGTAACGGATTGGTTTCAACAAACATTGCTTTATGCAAAGGCAGTAACTTGTAGTGAATATCTTTTGCCTTATCCCAGTCATTTCTTTTGCAAGCATCATTAAAATGTTTCATTAAGTCTGGGGCAACATTTGCTGTTACAGAAATAGTTCCGGCTGCTCCGCAAATCATAATTGGCAGATTTAATGCATCTTCTCCTGAGAAAACGGAAAAATCTTCAGGAACAGTAGAAATAATCTGCTGAACCTGTTCTAAATTTCCGGAAGCTTCTTTTATACCACAAATATTCTTTACTTGAGCTAATTCTGCAACCGTTTCTGGAAGAATATTACAACCTGTTCTAGAAGGAACATTGTAAAGAACAACCGGCAGTTCAGTAACTTCTGCTATGGATTTAAAATGTGTTAACAAACCATTTTGAGGAGGTTTATTATAATAAGGCGTTACTGATAATATTGCATCAGCACCCATAGATGCTGCTTCTGAAGCAAGTATACAAGCCTGGGTGGTGTCGTTGCTACCTGCGCCAAACATTAAATTAACCCGACCTTCACATTTTTTGCTGGCGATTTTCATTAATTCGCGCTTTTCTTCTAATTCAAGAGTTGCTCCTTCGCCAGTAGTGCCGCAAACTACGATTCCGTCTGTTCCAACAGCTAAGTGTAAATCTAAAAGTCTGTTCCAGGCGTCAAAATCAACTCTTAAGTTTTTATTAAAAGGGGTAATTATTGCAACCCATGAACCCCTTAAAAAGCCAATACCCATCGAAATCTCCGTTGTTTTAATATACTAAAATAATATATCACCACACTATAGAAATGTCATTATTTTTTTAGCCAATTCTAACCTTTTATTGACAATTTGTTGAATATTTCTATAATAAACTCACATCAATTTTGTAGAAATTTACGTAGAGTTACAGATGAAAAAAATAATTACTGCAGATGAGCGAAGAAAACTTGTTGAAGAAAGGCTTCCGTATTTATATAAAATGATGGAAAGCTGTCGGCTTTGCCCTAGAAAATGCGGTGTAAACCGTTTAAAAGGTGAAAAAGGTTTTTGCCGAACAACAGATAAAATAAAAATAGCTTCCTGGGCCCAGCATCACGGTGAAGAACCCCCGATTACCGGTGTTAACGGTTCTGGGGCAATATTCCCATCTTGCTGTACTTTAGCCTGTAAGTTTTGCCAGAATTTTCCGTTCAGTCAGTTAGATAACGGTGTTTTTATGACTCCTCAGGAACTTGCTGAAAAATATGATTATATTGCAAAAAAAGGTGTACACAACATTAACTTTGTAACCCCCACTCATGTTTTGCCAATGCTCCTTGAAGCCTGGCTTAATTCCAAGCCGGAAACCCAGAAACTGCCGTTGGTGTATAACTGCTCTGGCTATGAAACGGATGAAGTTCTGGATTTGTTAGACGGAATAATCGACATCTATCTTCCCGATATAAAATATTCTAATAATAAGCCGGCTGGGCAGCTTTCTTCCTGTGGTAATTATGTTGAAGAAAACAGAAGAACATTAAAGAAAATGTTTAATCAGGTTGGTTTGCTTCAAGTTGATTCAGATACAGAACTAGCAACAAAAGGTATGATTGTCAGGCACCTCATATTGCCTAACGATTTGGCAGGAAGTAAAGATTCGTTAAAGTGGCTGCGTTCAGAATTGGGTGCAGATATAAATGTCAGCATTATGTGCCAGTATTTTCCTGCTTATAAAGTTCATGGTGACCCGGTTCTAGGCAGAGAGATAACTGCTGACGAATATATGCCTGTTTTAGAGTTGGTTGAAGAATTGGGTTTCAATAATGTTTTGGCTCAAGACCCTACAGACCGCGGAGGAGCTTAGCTTAGAATTAGGAATTAGGAGTTAGGGGTTAGGAATTATTTAGCAAAACTTTTTACAAAAAAAATGTTGCGAGTTAGAAAAAGTATGTTTATAATATTATTACTTTCCGATGTTGGAGGAATTTTTGAATGTCAGGTCATAATAAGTGGGCCAAAGTAAAACACGTTAAAGCCAAAGTAGATGCCATCAGAGGACGTGCATTTACAAAAGTTATCAAAGAAATCACAATTGCAGCTAAATTAGGCGGTGGCGATCCAGATTCTAATCCACGTTTAAGAACAGCTCTTGTAGCAGCAAAAGACTGCAATATGCCTAAAGACAATATCGATCGTGCCATCAAAAAAGGTACTGGCGAACTTGAAGGCGTAAACTACGAAGAAGTTATGTATGAAGGCTATGGCGCAAACGGCGTTGCTGTTATGGCCAAATGTCTTACTGATAACACTAACCGCACTGTTGCTGAAGTTAACAAGATTTTCAGTAAAGCTGGCGGAAACATGGGTGTTCCAGGCTGCGTTTCCTACCTGTTTGAAACAAAAGGTTATTTCTTTGTTCCTAAAGAAGAAAATCCAAGCCAAAACGAAGACAGTATGATGGAATTGGTTCTTGAAGTCGGCGCTGACGATTTCAAGGAACAAGAAGACGGTTTTGAAATTTACTGTGCTCCTGGTGATTTTTATACTGTAAGCCAGGCTTTAGAAGAAAAGGGTGTTAAAACTCAGGATTCTAAAATCATGTCTGTAGCTAAAACAACAGTAGCAGTTACCGGCGATGCAGTTTCTAAGGTTTTGAAGCTTGTTGATGCTCTTGAAGATCATGACGACGTTCAGGACGTTTACCATAATGCTGAAATATCTGATGAAGATATGGAAAAGGCTATGGAAGCTGAATAAGCCTTTGGGTTTAACTTGTTAATAAAAAACGGTTCTTTTATAAAAGAACCGTTTTTTTATTGTTTTAAACTTTTATATGGTAGCGTCTTCCAGACGCCTTAGTTATTGTCATCTAATCTGTGGGTATCTACGATACCCACGGTTATTAATGTAGTGCCCTCCGGGCACTTTTACTTAGAAAGTATATTTCTAGGAAATAACCTTAATAACTAAGTATCAAAGTATCATTCTAGAGAGAAAGTTAATTTGGAGTAATTATGATAGATTTTGTTACAGGTAAACTATTTACAAAAGAGCCGCTTAGAGCAGTTGTCAATAATCATGGTATAGGTATTGAGCTTTTAATACCGCTTTCAACCAGTAAAAATCTTCCCAATAAAGGTGAAGATGTAACTCTTTTAACCTATCTGCACTGGCGCCAGGAAGACAGTCCTTTATTATTTGGTTTTTATACAGAAGATGAAAGAGAGATTTTTAAGCTATTGGTCGGGGTTAATAAAGTCGGACCTAAGATGGCGGTGAATATTATGTCTGCTGTAGAACCT
This sequence comes from Candidatus Rifleibacteriota bacterium, assembly GCA_017526725.1. The sequence continues at coordinate 5,576 of JAFXRA010000353.1, read as the reverse complement.
GAAGCTTTTGCTTCTATGATTTTGTCAGAAGATGTTGCTAATCTGACTTCTTTAAAAGGAGTCGGGCCAAAATTAGCTTCTCGTCTTGTTATAGAATTAAAGGAAAAAATTGCCAAATTGGGTATTGGTTCTGCAAATGCTGTTGAATCTATTGAAGAAAGTCATTCTATACCCTTTGAATCCGATGTTAGAGAAGGTTTGGAATACTTAGGCTACTCACCTAAGGAAATTGCTCAGGGAATTAAGAGGGTTTCAAATAATATTCCTACTAATGCTACGGCTCAGGATGTTATCAGTATGATTCTGCAAAGCTTGAATTGAGCGACTTAGCCAAGCAAAGCTTGGCGAGGGGTATAGGGTATAGGGCGTAGGGATTAAGTGATTTGTTTTAGTCAGATAAGTTTTTAATTTAATCAGCTTTTTTAAGCTAATTATGTTTTTAAGACTAGCCTTTTTGAAGAACATAGAGTAAAAAAATCCCAGGCGTTTTGCCTGGGAATTTTTTTACTGGTTTCTTAAAAGATTTATTCTAAGAAATCGTTAAGATTAGTTCTTATTATCTGAATTCGGCTTGGATAAATTCTACCTTTTTCAAGTATTACTAATCCGCCATAGATTTTATCACCATTTTGTTTTGTATAATAGAACAATGCTCTTGGTTCTAATACTTTACCAGCACGTTTTTTCAGACTTGTTCTATCTCCAGCGGCAGCAAAAGAACCAAATGAGGTCATTAAAGTAGCACTTGCATTATCTACCTGGTAAACATTTATAGCATTTTCACCTTCACTACTGAGAGTAATGATGTATTTATTTGCTGTTGAGATTATATCTATTGGTTTTGTTACTTCAACCAATTTGTTAGAAGCAGCCATATCTTCATTAACTCTAATAATTCTATTATTAATTGTGTCGGTTAGGAATAATTGCTGATCTAAACCACTGATATTACTTATGCAACGAAGTTTAGAATCGTCTGTTAGGGCTAAGTCTTTACCATCCAATTGATATACAGCGGTGTAATTAGGAGTGATTGACATAGTTGTATTTGAATAAACACCGATTGAATATTTACCCATCGATGGCCAGTCTTTTAAGATATAAGCACCTGCTGTATCATCTTTACTACTTGAATAAGTTAAAGAAATAAACTTTTTAGCAAAAGTACCTGCATCTGCGTCTTGAGGATAACCATCTCTGAAGAAAGTGCTAAGAACATGACCTCCAGGACCATTAGAGTCTGGAGAACTAATATAGATTAGTGCATTATTTCTTAATTTTTTACTATAAGTAGCTACAAAGAGAAAATCACTTTCATATTTAATATAGTTACCAACATCATTATTTGCTGAGGTATCAGTTAGGTGTATTATTTTGCCGTCACTGGTTGGAATGATAGCCAAAATGCCAGGAGTTTCTGTGGCATTTGCTGGTTTATAATCATTATCTTCTAATTTATATAAAGGAATTTCATTTAAAGCAGTAAATGGAGTTACACAACCAAAAGTAGTTGCCGCTCCAAGTATAATTTGGTAACGAGTTGAATATGTAGCAATCTTAGAACCGCCTGTAAGGTCTTTCAATTGAACATAAAACTTGTTATTTTCATTTTTAAACAGATTTGTAGCTGTGTAGTAATCATCATTCTCTAATTCTTCTGACTGACTGTGCCATACAAAGAACTGCTGAGTGTAGCTGGAAACTGCTAAAGTCTTGAATTTTCCTTCATAGGTATCATAGAAACTATCTCTTACTTCAACACGAATAGTATTTAAACCAACGCTGAAACGGCCTCCTATTTCCTGACCAGTCACTTCCATTGGTTTGTTGTTGCTATCTGTATAGTTCCATACAATATTTTTACCGCCATTAAAAGTATTTATATTGATTCCATCTTTATTTAGTTCGTAGTCAAAAGCATCAACTCTAAATTTTAGATACATGCTTGGAAGACCTTCTGTTAGATAAACTGGAATACTGGCTGAAGTAGTTGTAAACGGATTAGGCAAGTCAGAGTAAACATCGCCGTTATCTGGTGCTTTAGCAGGAACAGATATTTCTATGCAATCTTCTCCTGAAACGGGTCTGAATTCAGGAAGTCTGTTGATTAAGATATCTATAGAGGCTGTTGAAGAAGCTTCATAAGCGTCATAAACCTGGGCAGTTATTCTGAACACACCGGAAGCTAATGTCGGTGCTTCTGGTATTTGGGTCCAATATATAGTAACACTTGTTTTATCTTTTCCGCCCATTGATATTGAGGATTTTTCTGTTGTGGTTGAATCAAGATCGTGAGAATTGAAAGTAATTGGATTACCTACTGGTTGATTGCTTTCATTTAGTTTTTGTATTGTCCACCTTAAACCAAGTAATTCATTTGGATTGTCTTCTGAAATATTGACTGTTAATGTTGCTCCGCTGTCAGTGTCAAATCGAATCATATCTTCATCTGTGTAAGCAAAAGTAATTTGTGGAGTGCTATTGATGAAAATATCTACTGAATTTGATGCTACTATGCCAAATTCATTACTTTTGCCTTCCAGTCTAATTGTATGAGTTCCAAAATTGCTACTGATAGAATAGCCGTTTAATGTGTATGCATCCCCAAATGATTCTGATATTTTCGAAGCAGAACCTGGCTTATCGTTAGCCCAAGGAATATCATACCAGGTCCAAGTCATATTATCTCCCCATTTAGTCGAACCGCTTCTCATAGAGAATGGAGATTTTGCTGGGAATACATAAGGAGCAGTTGAAATACCCCAATCTGCCTTTAAAACTTCAAAATTTGTGTAGGTTTTTGAATCGCCATAGGTTCCACTTGCAACTTCAAAATCTTTTATTTCATGAGAAGTTACAATATTAAATTCTATATCCATAGCAGGAGTAGTTGTTGTATTATCAACTATACCACCCATGCTGTCTGATGCTATGAATTTAAAACGGAAACCAGTATGATTTGAGAATTTTTCAACTAATTTTTCTGCTGAAACAGTTATTTTTGAATTAATTTCTTTATCTGAACTAGAAGTAGATGGAGCAGCTCCATCTGGTGCATTGCTACTGGTATATGGCTGATAATCTCCATAATTTCCAGAGTCATCTTTAGTTGATATATACCAAGCCAAGGATAAACTGCTTGCTTCATCTTTTACTTTAGCATTTATGTTAATAACATCTGTATTTATAAAGCCGGATTTCGTAGAAGTGGCTGTTTCTATTACAGGAGGCTGATTAACATAATACTGATATGTTGCTGTTGCAGATTGTTCTCCTTTTGAGTCTTTGGCAGTGAGTTGAATTGTAGTTAAACCTGGTGTGTTTAAAGGTACTTCATATTCTCTACCAAAGAATGATGTGGTTCCATTTGACCATTGTGCAGATGATTCAAGAGTAGAAGACTCTGTTTCAATGTCGGTGCAGCTGGCAACAAAATGAACTTTTGCTGATTCTTCGCTGCTGACTTGGAAAACATCATAGGCTTTGGAGTTATAGTTGTAAGTATAGGTCGTATTTGTTTCCATACGGCCAGTTGTATCAATTTTATTGCCTTCACAAATGATATTTGCTATTGGCAGACTGTTAATTCTAAAATCTGCTGTTTGTTCTCCTGAAATACCGTTCAAATCTATTGCAGAAAGTCTGACTTGGTAGTCCCCGCTTGATATTAGATTTGAAATAGAGAATTGTGTTGTGGCTTTTTGACTAGGAAGAGAAGTTACTTTCCCTTCAGGATCTATAACTGTCCAAGTAAAATGACTTGGATCAATAGTTATATTTCTATTGGAATCCGTAGCCATACCTGTGAAAGTTACTGTTTCGCCTACTTTAAATAATGGAACTGAACCTTTATATTTTATGTCGCTTCCTGTTATTATTATTTGAGATTCAGGAGCTTTTTTACTTGGATCTGGTATTATGTTTATAGTATATGTAGCGGTAACTGATCTTTGGTATGGGTCGCTTACAATACAATTAATTGTTGTTGAAGTTGCATTATTCAAGTAAGGAGCAACCCAGACAATTGAAGCTGAAGTATTGGTTTCAGAGGATTCTTTTATTTGTCCTTTTCTCGTACTCCAGTTAAATGTTAATTTTTCGTTTTCAGGATCTTTCGCTTCAATTTTAAGTGTGATTTCTTTTCCACTCATTACATCAGTTGCAGAAGATGGGTTTTGGCTTACTACATAAGGTGGTTCGTTTGGCTGTGATTTATTAACAGAAACGTTTCTGCTATATGTAGCTAAGTTACCTTTCTGGTCTCTGACTTCAAAATTAAGCGTAAAGCTTTTTGTTTCTTCTAATTCAGGAGTAGTCCATTTCCAAGTATTGCCGCTGGCTTTTTGCAAAATACTTCCGGATGGAGATATGGTAAGCTGATGAGTAAGTGCATCCATTTCAGTATCTGTAGCTATACAAGTAATAGTATAAACTCTGCTGCCGTAAAGACTTTCTGGATAAATTGTTGTGTCAATAATTACAGGTTTATTATTGGGTTTGTAGTCGCCGTCACCTATTTTTAAATGTAATTTTGCCTTAGAGGATAATTCTGGAATTGTGTCTTTTGCTCTAACAGTAACAGTAATTGTTGCTAAACAATTTTCTGATGGCGAATACCAGTAACACTGATTTATATGTTTACCATTTCTTATTATTGGTGCTTCTGATGCTAATTCGCCTTTGTTGGGAGAAGTACAGCTTTCAATTGTCCAAGAAAATTCTATTTGTTTGTTGCCGTTGTCTTCAGCTTCTGCTGTTAGTATAACTAATGAATTTGCGTTATATCTTGAATCTTTAGAACTTACATCAACTGATGGGGGAATATTTATTACCGTGGTTTCTACGGCAGTTATTTCATGATAAGCTGGATTATTTGAGAATGTAACAGTATTTGTTGTTTGTTTATAATTAATAGCATTAATAACTAAATCTGCGGTAGTTCCTTCAGGCATTTTGGGGGTTGTGAATTCGCCTGTTATAGGATTAACTTCTATTGTCTGTCCCCACAATGAAATAGTAGGTGCTGGTGTTATGGGCTGACCGGTAGAGCTTAACAGTTTACCAGTCATTTCTACATTACATTCAACAGCTTTTAATTCATTGCATTTTTGAACTGGATTGGTTTCTGTCAATACTACTGGCTGTTCGGAACGGCAAATATATGTTGCTCCGCCGACTCCAAAAGGAATGTGCTTGAATACAATATAATGATTACCAGGTCTAAGATTTCTTATTATATAAGTTCTGTTATTTGTATCTATATCAGCGTAATTACCTGGATCTGATTCCGAATAAATAAGAATTCCTGCGGCTGGTCCTGATACTGCTCTCGCAGAGGAAAAAGAAGTTAAGCCTTGAGAATTATAGGTCCCTGTAATTGAATATTCAATATCTGGAATCTTATCGGAAGTTGCAGATGAGCCGCAACCATAAAAGAGTGCTGCACCGATTAAAGCTAGTACAAGCAGAAAGATACTAAAATTGCGGTTATTTTCCGCCATAGTTTGCCCCCAAAGATACAATGTAAATATATTTGTGCACCATTATCGCTTTATTTTGTCTTTGTTGTCAATAGC
>JAFXRA010000352.1 GCA_017526725.1 Candidatus Rifleibacteriota bacterium | reverse complement strand
GAGCAAGCAACTGTCCGCTTTACTTATGAAGTTCTCAAGGAGAGCCTTTAGGAGAAACCACCAACTAACAACTATGCCGTCTTAAGCTGTGCCTGTAGATTTTTCACCATTTTTTACTATAGACATTATATTTCTGTTTGAATAAGCTTGCCATTTTGCTTTTCGATTTGATAAAGCTCATAAACATACCAAGGACTTTCTCTATAAAGACCAGTCTCATAATTTGACAATTTGTCAAAAGTTTCAGATGAATAAAAATCTTTCATAAGCTCTTCAAAGTTTTTACTGGTATTTTTTACTTCATAAAAGATAATATCTTTTATAATTCCCTCTAAAAGATGCTTTTGAATATTCATTTCTCAAATCCTTTTCAAAAGTTTAATAGCCTCTTGAGTATGGAAAGAATATTGAAGTGACAGTTTGCGATATTTCATTTTCTTTACTAAAGTTTCAAGGTCTATTAATTCATCGTTATATTGTCTTATAAGATTGACTAAAGTATCATTTGCGACTGGACCGAAAACGATATCGTATTTATTGTCTTGATTACATAAAATGTTATTTATGTCATTAAAAAATCTATCTCTATTGTTTCTGATAAATAAAGCCCATTCCTTGGAGGCTTTTGTTCCGAAGTTTTTTATATTCAAATGATGAAAAGTTAATAATGAATCATTAGCTTCAAAAGCAGAAACCTCTGGATTTCCACCATATATAGCAACAGTTCTTTTAGCCATTTCAAATGCCTGGTATTGTAATGGAGTAGTATAAAATCCTTTTTCAAAATCTTTATATGGCTTACATAAAGACAAATCAATTTTTTCTATAATTGTATTTGAACCATGATAAAGAATCATTAAATACTGCCACCATTTTTGTTACATATCATTGTCAGGTCATTTACTGCATCTTCGATAGAAAGAGTATGTTCGATATTATAGTGCTCTTTTAGAAAACTGATTCCTTTAAATTTGTATAAATAATTGAAAGATTCTTTCAAAGAAATAGAATGATAATCAGCGAATTCACTGATACAGGCTATTATGTATTCGATTAAGTTTTTTTGTTCTTGTTCAGACATATAAGTTTATTTTTTTATCTGTTTCTTTAATTATAACATATTTATAAAAATTACTGGAGGAGCAATTATAAAAATACAATGACTATTTTTAAACAAAGAACTAAGGCTTATTCTGGTTCGGTCACCCTTTCGGCCCCCCAGGTGGAGCCTTTAGAACAACAATCATCACAAGAGCGATAGGCTCTAAACCAACCACAACAATCATAACTTTTGCCATCTTACAAAACCTTGACTTATAGTTTCTTGGAAAATAGAATTTTCTAAAGGCTCCATTTGAGGACGTATCTCATACGCAAAGGGAAAAACAAATGACAAATGAAGAACAGCAAGCTTATTATGCAAAGCGGGAACAGGAATTGCTTGACAAGTGTAAGATCAAAACCAAGGAGCAGTTTCTTGATGAATGCAGAAAAGCCGGCATAAGTGATGATTGGTATGCCTTCACCTGCGACCGGTCGAAACCCGTATCCATAGACGAGGACACTGTCTATTATGGAAAGAGCGGTGAAACAATAGTTACATATCCTTTTCACAGGTGGGATATTGCTTTTAACAAACTGCTCAGATACAAAGAGGAAAGTGAATGGGAAGCGACTGGTGCACTCTATCGAATCACGTCGGTCAAATGGAAATCAAACGCCAATATTTCAAACATCTTTGGCTACACAATGGATATTCGTGAGTATCGTTTTTCCGAACAGCCGGAGCAGGAAATGCTCGACGACGGTTGGGTCTATGACCACTATGACCAGTATATGGGCTACAGCGTCTATCGAAAAAGCGTTTCGCTAGGTAGTGTGATGAGGAACTCCTCTATTGTTTTTGAGTTCTCGAAACGGACCGACAAACGCGACGCGGACACTTTCGGTTTTAAAGAAGGCAGGTATATATACGGAGCTTATCATTATCCCGTGCCGCAGGATCTGCGGGAGAGGATTAAGTCCGAGCGAGATTTCCCGGTCAGAATTTCTAAAGAACTTTGTAAGATTCTGACGGAAAGGCTCGCAAAGAATCTTATCGAAGATGAGTTCGCTGATTTGTGTGCATTTTTGAAAGACCTTAAAACCGAGCTCCAAGCAGCGATAAATCAGAAAATCTCGCAGAGTGAACAGAAAAATGCGTTTATAAAGGCATTGCGCCGTGCGGAAGCTGGTAACCCCGCAGTCTATAACTTACAAGATAGCCGTAGTGAAATTATTGAACACAATATTCTTCACCAGGCGTATGATCAGGCGGGGCTTGAGTGGAAAACGAAGTAGAGTAAACTCTGTTTAGAAAAAGCTTAGTCTTTCGTCCAAATCATTTTTATATGCGGAATACCATCCATAATAAATTCTTCGGAAATCTGCTTGAAACCAGATTTTTCATAGAAAGCTTTTGCGTAAGTCTGAGCTTCTATGTAAATCTTGTCTGCCTTAAAACGTTCTACAGCAGTTTTTATTCCTGCTTCTAATATAAGTTTCCCATAACCGCAATTTCTTTTTGAAGAAATTACTCTGCCAATAGAAACAAATTGGCTTTCAACGCCTCTGTCGAGTATTCTTAAATAAGCAATAATATTGTTTTGTTCTTCTACCCAAAGATGTAACGCGTTTTGGTCTAAATCATCCAATTCTTTATAGGGGCAGTTTTGTTCAACTACAAAAACATCAACCCTCAATTTAAGCAGATTATATAGTTCTAAGTTCGTTAACTCTTCAAAATTTTTTATATGTAAGTTCAAAAGCTGATGAAACTCCTAACAATAAAGGCTTCTACTAATTCTCTGTTTTAACCAGGGCTAAGCGAAAACCAACGAAATTGCTGAATTGGCTTGGGTCAGCTCCAAAACGATGGGCTGAACGGCACATTGTTGAGTCAAATTTCCAAGCACTACCGCGCATAATTTTGTATGGCCCTGAAGTTCCTACTGGGTCGGTAACAGCTTCGCTACTATATGGTTCTCCACTGGTTGAATCTAGGCACCATTCCAATATGTTGCCGTGCATGTCGTATAAGCCCCAGGTATTAGCTTTCTTTTTCCCAACTTCATGAGAGGTTTCACCTGAATTATCGCTATACCAGGCTACTGCTCCTATGTTTACTGCATCATCATAATTTTTTGTATTGTCTTCAATGTAATTTAACGGACCTTGGGTTCCTGCTCGACAAGCATATTCCCATTGAGCTTCTGTTGGTAATGAAAATTTATAACCTGATGGTAAATATGATGAAAACTTATCGTTTAGTTTTGCAATAAAACCATCGTTATCGTTAATAGAATCCCAACTTATAGATTCAACGGGAAATTTGTCTTCAAGGTTCAACTGCGAAGTTGTAGTTCCCATAATTGCTTTATATTGCTCGTTTGTTACTTCATAAACTCCTATGTAAAAATCATTGCTAATTGTTACTGGGTGCAGCACTTCATCTTCGGCATGATTTAATTCGGTTTCAGGGCTACCCATTTGGAAAGTTCCTGCTGGGCATCGTTTCATTTCAAGAGTTACATTTTCAGATAAATAGCATTTCAGATTTCCGTTACCGTCTATAGTGACTAAGCTAGTCTTTCCATCATGATTGTGATGACCGTGAAAGGAACAACCAAGCAAAAGAACTGTTAAAGAAAATATAATAAAAATAGAAATTAATTTTTGCATATTATTTAAGCCTCTTTTGAAAAGAGTATAAAAAATAGGCTTGTTTTTCAAGTTTTATGCAGAATTAAAACAAAAATTTTCCCCTGCCGCTTTTAATAACGGGATGTCTTGCGAGTCGTAAAGCTTGTAGCTTAAAGTTTAATAAACAATCTTATTAATCATTAAAATAATAATAGTCTTTTTTGATTAAACTTTGCTATCATAGCAAAGAGATAGATAAAATTATGCAATTAATAAAATCAGACAATCTGTTAAGCACTTTGTATCGAATTCAATTCCCTGAAAATGGAAAAGTTTTTTTATTTGCTGATTTCGACGGCACTTTTATGCCATTTAGCCATAAATCGATTTGTACAGAGCGTGCAATATTCCCCAAGGAAGAATTCAGCCGTTATTTTGGTCTTTTATCTGATTTTATTAAAAACAATGAAAAAAGGCTTGAACTTATTATTACCACAGGAAGAAATCTGCCTAAGTTTACAGCTTTTCTAGAACACATAAAAAGAAATGAAGCTCACATTCCACTTCCTAAGAAAGTAATAGTAAATAATGGCGGAGATGTTTACCAAAGCAATAATCCAGAAAATATTTTCAAAGGCGGAGATGCTGGATATACAAATGGTAATCCTTTTGCTGAAGCAAAGAGAGCGGCAATAAAAAAGCAGACTGGCTGGGATGGATTAGAAATAAAAAATAAAATTATTTCTGTTTTGGAGTCTTTAAATTTTCAGGTTCTGGAAGTTCCTATAAATGAATTCAGTTCTACTTATGGTGAATTAACTTTACAGTATTATCTTGAAAAATTTGGTCTAGACCATAACTGTTCGAAATTTGCTTCTATTCAAGATGATGGGCTTTTGGGCTTTCATATAGCTTTTTGCAAAGAGATGAATAATAATGAAAAATATTTAAATAATATATGCCAGGAATTAATCAATAGTTTCGAAAATAAGATTTTATATTCAGTTCAAACTACGCTTTATGACTGGCAGGCTGGTTATGGCCCATCTGTCAGATTATTGCCTAGCATTGATGGGAAACCTCTAAATAAGCTTTATGACATCAAAGAATGTTTAAAAAATGTTATAGAAAACAAAACAGGAAATTTGGTAATCGCTGCAGGCGATGATGAAAATGATTTACCAATGCTTACTTTGGAAAGCTACGCAGATATAGGCTATGAAACAAAAGCATTTTTGGGTATTCAGATAATTTAATTTAGTATTTAACAACGACTAAGCGAAAGCCAATGAAATTGCTTGATTTGCTTGAATAAGTTTCAAAATGATGAACTGAATGGCACATTGTGTTATTTTAATTCAAAGAGTATCAAGCTATATTTAAGGAAGAAATTATGTGTGGCTGCTTCTTATGGAAAAAGAAAAAATCTAAAGAGGTTGAAGAAGAATTAAACATTCTAGAATCTTCTTTTGAAGATTCTTTGGATGGAGATATAAGACCTGGTTCTTCAGCCATAATTGTAACTAAAAATAACAGATTGTCTGTTAATGATAAAACAGATATCAATATGATAAATATGTTATGGGGTTTCCCTTCGAAAGATAATAAACTTATCATTAATGCTAGAGCAGAAAGCGTATTAGAAAAGCCTCTTTTTTATGATTGTATAAGAAAAAACAGATGCGTTATTCCGGCTATTTCTTTTTATGAATGGAACAAAGATAAAATCAAAGTTACATTTTCAAAAAAAGACAATTCTATTTTTTATCTAGCTGGTTTTTATTTGATTAAAGACAATAAGAGTTGTTTTGTAATTCTAACTACAAAAGCAAATGAATCTGTTTTGGCTGTTCACCATCGAATGCCTTTATTTTTTGAAGCAGATCAGGTTAGAGATTGGATATGCGGAAAGAATCCAGAAAAGTATCTGAATCTCCAAATGCCAGAATTGATTAGTCATCAAGATTGCAAACAGTTAAGTCTTTGGGATTGAAAACTTTTTGAAGAAAACAAATAATTTATTACATACTCTTATTTTGCTATAGCAGGTTTTTGATGGCCTCTTAAAACAAACATACGCCAGTGGTAAGTTACAGCACAGATTCTAATAGTAATAACTGTAGCGGCGCAAGCAATCTGGGTAATTAACTCAGGAGCATTCAGCCTTATTCCAATTAAATAAACAAGACCGCCAAACCAGCAGGCTAAGGCATAAATATCTCTTCTGAAAATGAGCGGAACTTCATTTAATAGTATGTCTCTTATTACACCACCGGCTGCACCAGTGAACATTGCCATTAGGGTGGCTACCCAAAGAGAAAAACCACATTCAACTGTTTTATGAAAACCAACAACAGTGAATAGACCAATACCTATAGTATCAAATAAAAATAGGGTCGTACCTATTTTTGATATATATTTATGGAATAGTACAAAGAATACTAAAGCAAGAATTGTAATGATAATGTAAGAGTTTTGAGTAAACCAGAACGGAGTTTTCCCGAGCATGATATCTCTAAGAGTACCCCCGCCTACTGCGGTTACAAAACCGACTATCAACGCGCCGAACAAGTCAAAATTCTTTTTGGAAGCAAGCCTTATTCCGCTTGTTGCGAATGCGAATGTTCCAACATAATCGATAATGTCGACAAAACTAATATTCATTTCAGTAACCTTTGCTGTGACTATTTTTTTTAACCACGAACTATATAAAAGAAAATTTTCACAAAGTCAACTAAAAAGAATAAATATTTTTGTATAAAATCTGAATATAAAATGGAACATAAAAAATATCTTATAGTAAGGATGATTTTTTATGAATTGATAAACAAATCTTTTATCAAGAAGTTTAGATAATAATGATAATTTAAAAAGTAGAGATATTTTCTTTTACATGATAAAATATTCAATCATAATTAAAAAAATACGCTTTGAAGGTGCAATATGCTTATTGAAAAAACCGAGATTCCAGAAGTATTGTTAATTACCCCGAAAGTCTTTAATGATGCTAGAGGCTTCTTTATGGAAGTTTGGAATCAAGCGGAGTTTTTTAAAAATGGGTTAGACCTTAAATTTGTTCAGGATAATCATAGTAAATCTGTAAAAGGCACTTTGCGCGGAATTCATTATCAGAAAGAAAATAGTCAGGGCAAACTGGTCAGAGTTACTCAGGGCAAGGTATTTGATATTGCTGTTGACTTAAGAAAGAGTTCTCCATATTTTGGTAAATGGATAGGTAGAATTCTTTCTGATGAAAATAAGCAGATGATGTGGATTCCTCCGAAATTTGGGCATGGTTTCTATGTTTTAAGTGAAACAGCTGAATTTCAATATAAGTGCACAGATTTATATAATCCAAAAGCGGAAAGAAGCATTGTTTGGAACGATAAGACCATTGGTGTGGAATGGCCTATCGAACCCGGTACTACTCCGCTTCTTTCTCCTAAGGACGTTAATGGTTTGCCTTTTGAAAAAGCAGACGTATTCGATTAATTTAATCTAATCTAATGAACTTAAGGAGAAAGTATGAAGATTATTGTTACTGGCGGAGCCGGTTTTATTGGTTCTGCTGTTATCAGGCATCTGATAAAAAACACTGAACATTCCGTTGTTTGCTTAGATAAACTTACTTATGCCGGTAATCTGGAAACCTTGAAAGAAGTTTCCGATAGTGACAGATATGTTTTTGAACAGGCAGATATCTGTGATAGAAATGCCGTAGAAGCTATTTTTAAAAAGCACCAACCTGATGCAATAATGCATCTTGCTGCTGAATCCCATGTTGACAGAAGTATTGATGGACCGGCTGAATTTATTCAGACAAATCTGGTTGGCACTTTTACTTTGCTTGATGTTTCAAGAAACTACGCGAAGGATAAACCCGAATTTCGTTTCCATCATATAAGCACAGATGAAGTTTACGGTGATTTACCTCTTGACAACTCTTTGTTTACAGAAGAAACACCATATAATCCGAGTTCTCCATATTCTGCTAGTAAAGCTGGGTCTGATCACTTAGTAAGGGCTTGGCACAGAACATTTGGTTTAAAGACCATGGTTACTAACTGCTCAAATAATTATGGTCCCTACCATTTTCCTGAAAAGCTGATTCCTCTAGTTATTCTTAATGCTTTAGAAGGAAAACCTCTTCCTGTTTATGGAAAAGGTGAACAGGTTCGTGACTGGCTCTTTGTTGAAGACCACGCGAGAGCTCTTGTAAAAGTCTGCACAGAAGGCGTTCCTGGTGAAACTTACAACATTGGCGGCCATAATGAAAAGCAGAATATTGAAGTTGTAAAAACAATTTGTAAAATACTTGATGAAGTAAGACCGAGAAAAGATGGCAAGAGTTATGCAGAACAGATTACATTCGTAGCAGACAGACCAGGCCATGATTTACGCTATGCGATAGATGCAAGCAAGATTCAGCGTGAACTCGGCTGGAAACCTCAGGAAACTTTCGAAACAGGTATGAAAAAGACTGTAATGTGGTATCTTGACAATAAATGGTGGTGGGAACCTCTTTATGCAAAATACCAGAGAAAAAGACTGGGCTTGGGAAAGTAGAGGTTTGAGCTATGAAGGGTATTATTTTAGCAGGTGGTGCAGGAACACGTCTTTATCCGCTAACTATGGTTACTTCTAAGCAGCTTTTGCCTGTTTATGACAAACCTATGATTTATTATCCGCTTTCTACTCTGATGTTGGCAGGAATCAAGAATATTCTAATTATTTCCACTCCAGAAGATACTCCTAGATTCGAAAACCTGTTAGGTGACGGCAGTCAGTTTGGAATTAAACTAAGCTATAAAGTTCAGCCTTCTCCTGACGGTCTTGCTCAGGCTTTCATTCTCGGAGAAGAATTCTTGGCCGGAGAACCTGGTGCGATGATTCTTGGTGATAATATTTTCTATGGAAACGGTTTTAAAAAGCTTTTGGTTGATGCTGCAAGAAATGCAGAAAAGAATGGAAGAGCAACTGTTTTCGGTTATTATGTTAATGACCCCGAACGTTTTGGGGTTGTGGAATTTGACGAAAAGGGAAAAGTTCTTTCGATAGAAGAAAAACCTAAAGAACCGAAAAGTAATTATGCAGTAACAGGTCTTTATTTTTATCCGGCTGGCGTAAGCAATATGGCTAAGAATGTGAAGCCAAGTGCTCGCGGAGAATTAGAAATAACTACTCTTAATGATATGTATTTGAAAGAAGAGAAGCTTGATGTTCAGCTTTTAGGACGCGGTTATGCCTGGCTTGATACCGGTACAATGGAAAGTCTTGTTGAAGCAGCAGATTATGTAAGAATGATCGAAAAACGACAGGGAATCAAAATTTCTGCTCCAGAAGAAATCGCCTATGTTAATCATTGGATTAGCAAGACTAAGCTGTTGGAATCGGCTGAACGATACGGGAAAAGTCCATATGGCCTGCATTTGATTTCTGTTGCAAACGGCAGAATAAGATACTGAATTATCTTGTTAACCTGGAAAAGCAGCAGTAAGTTCTTATTGCTGCTTTTTTTTATTTGTAAGCGCGGGTACATAATATTTTGCTGATAAATATGAAAAAATCTAAAAGATTTTTATAAAATTTTTAAACTATTTTGAAAAACTTAGGTATAATAAATAATACATAGTCAATGATTGTATAAGGTGGCATAAGTTAATAACAGCAATTATTGTTATTATCTTTTTGTTAACATTGCTATGATGAAATTTTTATACATGGAGGGTAAAAGGGACCTGTTTTAATTCTTCTAGCTGTAAAAACGGCTGTTGGAATGTTCTTGATAGGTAATCACCTAAGTATAGCTTTAAAATAAAATTTAGATTGAAAAAATCTTAAAAATCTAAAAAAAATTATTCCGTATTCTTATTCTATTTGTTATACTTATCATGATAACTTATCGAAAAATTGGTACACTTATCTCAAGTGTTTATTAAAAAATGGAGGTTTGTATGAAACTTCGTCGCAGTGTGAAACAATGTATCGTTTTATTACTGTCGTTCTTGATGGCCTTTGAGCCATTCGCGGTCAACATCGTTCGAGCGAATGATGCAGCACCAGATGCTGAAGAAGTTAGCGCAACAGTAGAATCACCAGAAGCTGTTACTGAAACTATGGACGTTGACGCTGATGAAAAGAGCGTCTATGAACAGTTCAAAGAAATAGCTAACAAGAGTGAATCAGAAGAAGATAGTCTCATGAAACCAGTAGACTATTTGTATTATATGTATTCACTTAGAGGCCGCAGCAAAGGTGATAGTGATGAAACCGTTGCTAAAATTGAACATGCCTTAACATGGGGCGAATGGATGAACACTATTACTAGTGCTTATTCATTAATGGATGATGGTTGTACTGACGTTTTCACTTATTATAATACTTTAGGTATGATCAGTACTCATGCAACAAATGCTCCAGGATATCTCAAAGCAATAAAATATGCTACCAATAAAGCATTGTTGGCTGGTGTTTTTATTGCAAAAGTTACCCATATTGCTGATATTGCTACTAAAATAAATAATAGTAAATTACTTGTATGGTTGAGAAGCAAAAAGAACCTTATGAAAGGTTTCAATGCTATGGGTAAATTTTTCGGTAAGGGCTTACAAGGTGCAGATACTTTCCTGAGTCACTTAAGTCCGCCAGCTGGCTTCTCAAAGGGTTGTGAAGCAGGTGAAGGTTTAAAGGCTTATTGGCGTTGGGTTACTAGAAAAGGTACCAGTGGTGATGATGTTGTAAATGCCTTAGCTGAAAGTTCTTCTAAAATGACTTGGAATCAATTCCAGCATGCTAATGCAGGAAAAGGTTTGTCAAAAGCTGAAATGAGCCAGGCTTGGAAAGCTTATAAAGAAGGTGCCAATGCTACTGCTGACGCTGCCGAAGCCGCTGAAACCGGTATGAGTACTGTAAAGGGTGTTGCTCACACTATCGGTATTGGTTTAACAATTATTGGTATTGCTTGTGATGCATACGGTATTATTTCTTCTGAAGACAGACAGGGCGGAAGATATGGTTCTTATTCATTAGTAAAGAACTATGTTGGCTTAGCTTTGGGTGTTGGTTCTCTTATCGCTATGTTCTGTGTTCCAGTAGTTGGTCAGGTTTTAGCCGTTATTACTCTTATTTGGACTGCTATAACTCTTGTTGCTGACCAAATTGGTGAATACAATAAAAAATGGAAAGCTGCATATAAAGATTCATTCTGGTTCTTGTATCAGAACGATTCTGAATTCAAGTCTTTCTATGAAAATAGAGATTTGCTTGCTGATGATGAAAAATCTGCTGCATATATAATTACTGATAGAAATTATGGTGATTATAGAGAAGCTGCAAGAACTTTCGAAAAAGAAAATAAGAACGAAAATTCTTATTATGATCGCAAGGACGAAGAAGCTGTTAATTCAAGAGTATTTATTGAATTAGAAAAGCAGGGCGTTCTTACTAGTTACTATAACCGTTCTCATTTCAGTCTGCCAGATTTTGGTATGGCTCGTTTATTGGAACTTTGGGACGCAAAAGCAGATTATATGGCTTGGAAACCAACAGAAGAAGAATCTGTAAGAGCTCAGAATCGTGGTTTCTGGGGTAAACTTGGTCATGCTATCAATCCAATGACTTATGTAAGTTGGGTTGGCGACAAGATTAATTCTATAAAATATAATAGTTTATCTAAGTCATCGATTCCTCAGGTTTGCTATAATCCAGACTTCGTTTTAATGAAGAAATATCAGTCTTGGGTTACTTCTAACAGATTGATGGAAGCAACTAATGAACCAAACAATAATAATGGTTTCTACAGAATGATAGGTCTTAGAATTGAACAGGCTCCATTTAACTATATTCCATTAGTTGGTATTGATATGGCTGCTTGGAGTGACGATGTTCTTGTTCAGGCTTTCAATGCAGATTCTTTCTTGGTTGGCTTGAAAGAAATGATGTATTTCAGAAACATGATCGGTGCTGCTACTAATAGCGTAAAAGAATTTACCGATAATGTTGCTTCTGATATGAAGTCATTAAAGGAACAGATTAGTCACTTCGATACTCAGGCTGATGCATTAATAGCTATTCGTGATGCTTATAGATATTACAAAGATGATAAAAATGAAGGTCATAAACTATTAAGTAATAGTAGTGTTAAGAAAGCATTCAAATGGAATACCGCAGATAAGTATAGTCCTAGAGAAATCGTTGCTCTTTATTGGAATGATATAGACCGTGCTCTTTCAATGGACGTTTCTGCAGTTTCTCAAAAAGGTGCTGACGTTACTCTTCTTCTTAATACTATTAAACGTAATGTTGACTTGGCTGTTCTTATGCAGGAACTTTATGAAGAAAAACTTGCTGCTATTGAAAGTGTAGATTCAGAATTCACTAATATAGAATTTAATGATTTCATAAAGAAGGGTTCTTTCCTTAATGTTAAGGGTGGCGGTTTCTTGGATTGGCTGAGCGGTATTTATCCTCCAGTTGACGAATTAAAGAAATATAATAATCTTTACAAGAAAGAAATAGATAAATACTCTAAGGCTGCTGATGATTCTACTCAGGGTCACAAGAGACTCTTTGGATGTCTCTGGTACGTTAAAGATGAAAAATATAATCCTAATACTGTTCTTGGCGAAATCAATATATTGCTTGATAAATATAGAAAAGTTTCTGAAGACTTTGAACTCATAGTTCCAGAATTAGAACAAGACGGTTTAGTATTATCTATGACTATTTCTAGTAACGATGAAGGTGTATACCCAATGGAAAATGGTTCTTACACTGGTTATCCTACTATGGAAGAAGTTGAAACTATTAGTCTTGATGAAGACGTTATCGAACCAGATGATCCAGTTATGCCAAAACCACAAGGTTGTACTACTGCAGGGTTCTAAGAATGGCTGACTGATACTGAGTAATAAAAAAGCTCAATCCTACGGGATTGAGCTTTTTTTTATTACTTCAAAACCAATATGGAGTTTTATAATAAATTCAAGGCTTTTTGTATTTCTTCTGCAACACTTGGGTCGTTATCTTCTAATGCATCTTGAAGAATTGTTTTTACTTCATCTCTATAGTCTTCAAATAGTGGAAGAGCTCTAACAGCTAATAGTCTAATATCAGGATTTGAGTCATATAGAAGTTCCTCTATTTGATATAAACCTGTTTCTCCTTGATTAATAAAGTAATTTATAGCTTCTTCT
>JAFXRA010000351.1 GCA_017526725.1 Candidatus Rifleibacteriota bacterium | reverse complement strand
GTGCAATAACCGCAGGAGAATTCCAAAAATTATTGTTTAATATAGAAATACCTGATGATGCTCCGTTAGGAACCTATATAGCTACTTACACCATATATGAAGATAGAAACGATGACGGAGAATGTAGAACAACAATTTCTCCACATAATCCAGAACCCTTTGATACATTCCAAGTACGTCTGACAATTGGTGAGCCGAATTTCACTGTATTGCCAGCCAAAATAACAGCTTCACCTGTTGAAACTTCTCTTACTGCAAGATCAGGAATTTACCCATCAAATTTTGCTCATCTAACAATAATGAACAGTAATAACGGAATGCAACTATCAAGAATCAAAATGCTAGCAGATAATTTTGATGGTATAGATAAACTTGGAAATCACTATACAATGGCTTCTAATACGGTAGATGTCTATCCTGGCACTTTAAACCAACCATTAGAAAGCGGAGAAAGTGATGTATTTGATATAGAAGTTTATATTGCTCCAGGAACAAGATGTGCAACCTATACTACACATCTGCATTTCTATAGTGATGACAACGACAATAACATTATTGACCCTGACGAATTCTCAACTATTGTAGAGTTAGAAGTATATGTAAAGCCGACAGAAAAAGTTAAAGTCATAGATAAACCTGTTTCTGTAACAGGTATGAGCAGTGATGTTCAAGATACTTTTGCTGAATGTGAATTCTTGTGTTATAACCTAGGTAACGTTGACTTGAAACTTCTGAGATTTGAAATGCAGAATCTCGTTCAGAAAGACGTTCAAACGCCGGTTACTATAGATAGTAGTAGAATTACAATGAGTTTTGTGGGTGATAATCCTTTTGTTGCACCGTTCAACAGTGAATTCAGTGCAAAAATTAATATCAAAGTTCCTCAAGGCACTCCAGATGGGGTTTATGTCACGACTGTTCCCTGTAGAATCTATAACGACAATGGCGGAGATTCAGAGTATAATGAATCAAATCCTCCACCTCCTCCAGGTTATAAAAACAACACATATGATGAAGGCCTCGAATGCTTCGATAATTTCCAGGTATGGCTTCAGATTGGTGAAATGAAGATTGTTATAGTCAATCCTCATGATGTTCATGGAGAACCTTCTGAACGTTCTTCTGACGGTGTTTTTACAGTTAAGAATGATGGTGCTCTTACTGTTACAAGCGTTGTGGCAACAGCGACTGATTTTATATTTGGACCTAATGTGATACCTGCAACTGCGTCTGTTTTCATGCCTTCTCCCAAGGTAGGAACATTGAAAGCAGGTTTCCAAAGAAATGTTACCTGGGTTGTAGATATTCCCGACTGCATGCCGGCGGGTGTATATACGGGTAAAATAACCGCCTGGAGTGATACAGATGGAAATGAACAAATCGGACTTGCAGAAGCTTCAGCTAGTGCTGATGTTAAAATAACAGTAGAATCTTGTCCAAAACTGAGTATTAGAAACGATGGCGTTAATCCGGCTAATATAGATGAATTGTTTACTCCATTCATAATGGCCAATTCCACTGTAAAACAGTGCTTTAGACTATATAACACAGGAAATCAGCCGATAACTGAACTTATTCAGGTTGACAAGAACAATCTGACTTTCATGACCAATGCCATAACTACAGATGATTTCTCTTTCGATATAGATTTATCGCTTCCTATACAGCCAGGCGAATACAGACTGGCTACCGTAACGGTAACTATAGGCGATACTCATCTTGTTAACGGACATTACAGAGGTTTGCAGACTTTCTATGTGAAATCCGGCGACACAGTTCTTTGTTCTGACGAGTTAACCTTGGATGTGGAATTTGGAAAGAAGGAACTTATTGTTACACCCGATCCACTGATATTTGATGATTTGAATAATGAAAATGAGAAGTCTGTTACTGCGACAAGAACTCCTCCGGCAGGTCTTAAAAAGATATATGTATACGAAAAGAGTCATTGTGACCGCAATGAAACATATTGTGAAGAAACAACAATAACTTGCTTAAGAGAAATACCGGTTAATATTGTCAATTCTGTAGATTTTACTTTTAGAGTTAATTGGGAAAATACTCACACTCCACCTGGTTGGCATATTGCTACTTGGACTTTCTTTGATGACAGCGACGGCGATGGTCTTTATGACGAAGGCGAATACTTTGTCGACTTTCAGATTCATTATCTGATACCTGAAAAGCCTAGAGCTACAATAACACCTCCTCATTACGATGAAGTAGATATTGCACCTGGTGAAATCAAACAGTTTGTTTATTATCTTAGAAACACAGGTAATACTGTAATTGATTTTATAAACTCTGCTTGGCAGCTACCTATAGAAACAATTCAAAGTGAAGAAGGGGCTTTATATCTTTTGAATACTGCTTTTAATATTGCTTCAGCTCCAACAGGAACTTTAGCTATAGATGAAGTCGCTACTTTTGTTATTAGTCTGTCTGCTCCAGATGATCAGGAATTAGGCACTTATAGTGGTATTTCACCTATAACTACAACATTCCTTTATAATGGTGATGGTCTTGCGAATACAACAATAGATAGAATTCTTGTGGTAAGAAGAGGGCCTATGGTTGCATCTGATACTGTTTATCAGGTTGTTGCATCAGATACATTCATAGATTGTGATATTGCTACTCAGTCTTACTTTATTTCTGCCTGGATATGCCCTGGCTTGCCAGACCCGTATAATCAATATGGAGCTAATCTGACAGTTGTAAGATGCAACAAGGAAGGTAAACCTAAGGCAGCTTTAAGCGTAAGAATGAGTAATAACAATCTTGTGCTTCAGAACAATTATGAAACACATCCTCCGGAATTCAGAGTTTATAATAGCGGGGCCTACGTAGATATAGGGCCGGGTATACCAGGAGTTGATCCTGCAACCTTTACTTTCTGTTTTGGTAATGATGGAAAGCCTATCTGCGGTATAAGCGGTGACCCGATTACAGCTATAGATGAAGCTAATCCTTCTTTACGTCTGACTTTCTATAGAGTATTTTTTGCCTTTAAACCAGGTGAATCATTGGCAACAGATAGTTTTGGTGTTTCAATTCCTCCGGAAGAACAGGATAAAATAGCTATTCTGCTGACTCAGAGTGCTAATGAAACAAATCCTGCTTCAACGACGGTATATTTCGATGGTGTGAAACTTGAAAAAACCCTGTTTGATGGACAAAATCGCCCGACGACATATCACAAGGATACAACTCTGGTTTCTCCTTCTCAGGGGTTGGATGTCAGTGGCAAGCACCAGTTCTATGAATGGTAAGTGCCAAAAGGCGTAAGCCTTTTGGCTAGAGTTTAGAACAAAGAGCAGACGAGGCTAAGGCCTCTTAGAGCATAGAGAATAGAATACCCTAAGCTCTCTGCTCTTCACTCTATTGCTCTATCTCTTAATTCTGTTACCGTCAACCGTCAACAGACAACCAGTAACTAATCTTATAGCTTTTTGACTATCTCTAGTATTTCTTTCGGGCTTTCAACCAAATAAGCGTGATAACCAGCTTTTATTGCTGCATCTACGTTGCATTGGCTGTCGTCAAAAAAATAGATATCTGAAGCTTCGCAGCCAATCTGTTTGCGTGTTTCTTCAAAAATTACAGGATCAGGTTTGGTCATATGCATTTTATGAGAGAAAAATAGATAATCAAAATCCTGAAACAGGCCTGTTTCGCTTATAGTAGCAATATGTCTGTCATTAGAATTTGAAAGCAATGCCAGAGTGCCGTATTTCTTTATTTCCTTCAATAATTCAAGACAGTTGTCTTTTAAAACACCGATTATTCCATCAAATTCCTGAGAAAAGTATTCAAAGCTGAAATTGCTCTTGGTTTCTTCACAGAATTCTTTATAGAATGTTTCAAAGTCTGTAAGACCCTGCTCGTAATGTCTTGCAGAGAGCAAATCAAACCATATTTGTCTTAACTGAGGCTTTGTTAGCTCTTTCCCTAATAGGGTTCCAGCATGTTGTGTCCAGTGAAGATTTATTAAAACACCGCCTAAGTCGCATAATATTACTTTTTTCATTTAATTACCTTCTTATAAGTTCAATTCTTGTCGAATGTTTGCAATCTACTCAAAGCTGTTTTAACTGCGGCTTTTGAAATGTCGCAACCGAAATACTTGCGATTGAGTTGTTTGGCGGCAACTAAGGTTGTGCCGCTGCCACAGCAGAAATCCCCGACTAAGTCGCCTTCGTTTGATAAAGCAGAAATCAGACGTATTAATAGTGCTATAGGCTTTTGCGTAGGATACCCCACCCTTTCGTTAGACATTGGATTTACAATTGGAATATCCCAAACGTCATCGATTGGGGTTCCCAATGGGTTAGGCATATATTTTTTGCCTGCGGCTGAAACAATGCCGCCTTTTGCATAACCAGAGGTTTCTTTATAAGGAACTCTAACGGCATCTAGGTTGTACACAGGTTTTCCACTTTTTCCACACTTAGCATACCAGAGCAAGGTGTCGTGTTTGCAGGAAAATCTTCTTTTAGAACGGCCTCCGCCAGTGTAATGCCATATTATTTCATTCATAAAGCAATTAATGCCGTAGATTTCATCTAGCATTACTTTTGCGTAGTGAGAAGCTCTCCAATCAAGATGCAGAACAAAACTGCCGTTTTTACATAATAGTGGATAAAGCACTTCTAGTCGTTCTCTTAGCCATGGAAGATAGCTTTTTAAATTGCCGTCCCAGCGGTCGTCGTATACTAACCCCTTTTTGGTGCCTACTTGCTCCTTACCCGTTAAAAAGGGTGGGTCAATATAGATAAGCCTGAATGACTCTTTGTGCAGAGTAGGGGCGATATCTAGCATATCACCGAGTAGGATGGAATTTAGTTTAAAATCTTTAGTCACGATACTTTAAGATGCTCCCCCAAAGCTATGCTATTGGGGGAGCTGTCATGTAATGACTGAGGGGGGAGCAAAGCGATAGCTTTGCGTAAAGCTTCTTAGTATTAACGCAATGCTTTGCATTGCTCCCCCTTCAGTCTCGCTTCGCTCGCCAGCTTCCCCACTATCGTGGGGAAGCATCGGAAAAATCACTCAAGTGAAGTCTTTCTAATAATAACCCAAGAGGATTAGACTAGCTCAATGTCTAGAACATTGACCCGTTCCAACCCCACAAATCTGTTGGGTGGTAGGTTATATAAACATTTGCTCCGTCAATATCGTAGTCAGCAGAAAGAATATTACATATATCCTTTGTCAGTTTCTGGCAAGCAGGCTTTGATGTTGAACCCAAAAGGCTTATAGAAATATAAGCACCTTTGTCTAATTTCTTTTCATCCATGTATAGAGACTTGTCATCTTCGATTCCAGCCATAATATAGGCTTTTGGCTTAGAAAAAGCTGAAGAGACAACGTCGGTAAGCTTTGCCTGAAGTTTGTTCTTCTGGTTGTCATCTAGCTTAACAGTTAATTTAGCATCTATGAATGGCATCTATTTACTCCTTGTTAATATGAGGACCCCTTTCGTCTTTGGCTTCGCCAAATCCACTTCCCCCACCTATGTGGGGGCAGATCTTAGTTCGTGATACAAAGATGCGCCCCCAAGAAGTTGGGGGAGCTGTCGCTGAAAGCGACTGAGGGGGTCTTAAAGATACTCAGTCATTATGCCCGATTCTCTTGGCAACGTAATCCTTCAAATCGTCGATAGCAACACGTTCCTGAGCCATAGTATCGCGGTCGCGAACAGTTACAGTATTGTCTTCAAGAGTCTGGAAGTCAACTGTTACGCAGAATGGTGTGCCGACTTCGTCCTGACGGCGATAAAGCTTACCGATTCCGGCAGTATCATCATAAACAGTTCTGAAGCCGCTTCCCAAAAGAATCTTTTTAATCTTATGGGCAGTAGCCTTGATGTCTTCGTTATTCTTCTTTAATGGAAGAACAGCAACCTTTATAGGTGCCAATGCCGGGTGAAGTTTAAGAACAACGCGAGTATCGCCTTCCTTAACTTCTTCTTCACAGTATGCATCCATCATAAATGCTAGGGTTGCACGATCGACACCACAGGAGGGTTCGATTACATAAGGAAGCAAATGCTGATTGGTCTTGGGATCGAAATAGGTCAATCTGTTGGTAGCGTCAGTATTTGGAAATTCTCTACCATCAGCAAGAACAAGCTTACCACCCTTTGTGTGACAGCTAAGGTCGAAGTCTGTGCGGTTTGCAACGCCTTCAACTTCATCGAACTGCTTGTCTTCTTCCGGTCTTTCTGGGAAGAAACGGTAGTGAATATCTACTGTAGCTTTTGCATAGTGAGCCAGTTCTTCTTTTGTCTGGTTATAGAGTCTGAGGTTTTCTGGTTTGATGCCATATCTGATATACCAGTTCTTACGAGCTTCAACCCATTCCTGATGGCATTTTTCGTCTTCGCCAGGCATTACAAAGTATTCTATTTCCATCTGTTCGAATTCGCGAACTCTGAAAATGAAGTTCTTGGGTGTAATTTCATTTCTGAAAGACTTACCAATCTGAGCTATACCAAATGGAAGCTTGCGGTTGGTTGAATCAAGAACGTTCTTGAAGTTGATGAAAATGCCTTGAGCGGTTTCTGGTCTCAGATAAGCGATGTTGTTTTCATCAGCAACAGGACCATAAGTAGTTTTGAACATAAGATTGAAGGGTCTTGGTTCAGTAAGGTCGTGGGTTCCGCCTTCAGAACATTTTTCGTTTGGATCAACCTGGTCTGCTCTGAATCTCTTTTTGCACTTTCTGCAGTCTACCATCGGGTCAGAAAAAGTAGCTTCGTGACCAGAATACTTAAGAACCAGTCTGTTTAAAAGAATGGAACTGTCCAAGCCTTCCATGTCGTCGCGTTCATAAACGTTGTAGCGCCACCAGGCTTTTTTTACGTTATTCTTTAATTCAACACCAAGTGGGCCGTAATCCCAGGTGCCTTGAAGTCCGCCGTATTGTTCGCTGCCCTGGAAAATAAAGCCGCGTCTTTTGCATAAAGAAATGATTTTATCAAGATCTACCATTATCTTCTCCATAACAAAGTTAAATTTTTAACAAGGCAATTATAAGCGTCGAGCCATTAAAATGCAAGATGTTAGGGAGAAAGAGAAGAAGAGTAATCTTTTTAGTGATAAGAGAAGTCTACACATTTGTCATAAAAA
The DNA here is from genome assembly GCA_017526725.1 of Candidatus Rifleibacteriota bacterium. The sequence goes on along the minus strand of JAFXRA010000351.1, from coordinate 49,751 downwards.
GTATAGCGTATGGGCTTTAGCCCTGAAAGCTATACGGTTATGACAATGGGTAGACTATTTTAGAGAGCACGGAGCCAAGCGGAGCTTGGCGTGATGGGTAGTTAGTGATTGGGGGTAAAACAAATTATTGTTTAGACCGTAAACTGGTGATATACTAAAAACATGATTAAGCAGAGTTCCCTAGAAAAAATAATAATAGTAATATGCATGGTTTTTATGACCAGCAGCATTTTTGCTTTATCTATTCAGTCTAAGGAATACTTGCGAAAAGCGCGCAATTACTTGAATATAAAAAATTATAAAGCTGCTGAAGAATATTTCTTACGTGCAAAAGAAGAAAGCAAAGAAGAATCTGAAATAAAAGAATTTGAAGAAACTCTCTATAAACAAATTGACGAATACGTTGAAACTCTTTCCAAAAAAGCTTTTATTTATATGCAGGAAAAAAATCTTCCAAAAGCTTCTGAAATATATAGAGAAATACTTATTTACCGTCCTAATGATAAAGAGGCTTTATCTAGTCTTGATGAAATAAAAAAGATTAAGGCAGAGATAAAAGAATATCAAAAACAGGGTATTGCCGTTGATGCTTCAACAGGTAGAAGCTATGATATAAATAAATATTCTGCAATTTCTTCTTATAATACTGCTTATGCATTATTTAACAAAGGTGAATATGAAAAAGCTCTTGATATTTTAAATATGATTCTGGAAAAAGAACCTGATTATGGTGCTGCTTTTCAGTTAAAAGAAGAAGTTGAAAGGGTTTATGAATTAAAAAAAATTATTGATAAAGCAGAGAGTTCTTTTAAATCTCAATCAATGGATACTGTTATAAGTGCTGTAACAGAGCTTCTTAACAAGGCTCCTAATCAGTATCATTATTATCTGATGAGAGCAAAAGCATATTTGTATACCAGAAGGTATTCAGAAGCTATACAGGATTTTCTCACCTATTATGCATATTCCGGCGACAAAAAAGATGTTTTTCCATTAATGGCTGAAGCTTGTTCTAATAGCGGTAAAAACACAACTGCTTTAGGCCTTGCATATGATAAAGAATCTAAGTCTTACACCAAACCCTATGGATTTATCGTTAAAAACTATTTTTTAGCCTATTTTTGGGAAAATATTCTGATCTTGGTTTTTATATTTATTGGATTTCCCTTAGCTTTATATATTATCTGCCAGACAGGCGATAATCTGTTTATAAAAAAATTTACTTTTGCTAATTTCTTTAAGCTCATCAAGTGTTTTATTTTTGTTTCTATAGATAAAAATGAAAAGTGTTTGAAAGATTTGATAGACATATCTAGAAGTCTGAATTATCCCTGGACTAACTATTATATGGGTTTGGTTCTTCTTGAAAATAACGATTTGGTGAAAGCCCAAAGGTATTTTAAGTTTGTAATGAACAATAAGCCGTTAAAGGCCAGGGCTAGTTATTTTCACGGGATTACCAGCAAACTTTTAAAACAGTCTGCTTATGAAGATGATTTTGAAGAATCTGTACTGGCATCTTTGGATGACATACCATTTAGCATCTGGCGGCCTTGGTTTTTAAAGAAATTAGAAGAACGTCTTTTAAATCGTTTTTCAGATAAAGATAATGATTCTCTTGAAAGCATGGCCTACAAACTTTTGAATAGCGTAATTTAGTTTATTTTTCTTTGTTGCTTGATTTTCGTAAATTGATTAGAATAAAAGAATAATAAGAGGGAAATGATGAAGAAAAAAAGTTTTTTTATTTTAATATTATTTGGATTCTTAATTTTTGCCCAATCTTCTGTTTTTGCTGCTGCTGGAGATCTTTTACGCGATAAACTAAAAAAGGTAGATGTAACAGGTGGTTTGGGGAAACCGCCAATAGTAACGGTTTTTGAAGATACTGATCCAATAAATTATAACAAAAATATCAATTGCGATATGGAAGCCTTTGTTTTATCAGATATTCCTTCAACTGCTATTTTGGAAACTGATAAGGGTAAGTATATCAATTCAATAATACCTGGGGCGTTGTATTTAGAAAGTGGTGATGGGGCTGGTTATGTAAGTAGTCACTTTTATCTGGATACTGGTTATAAGGATGCAGCAGGGAATTGGGTTCCAGTCAAAGTTGGAGACTCATCTGATAATGATTCGTCAGATCCAATAACTTCACCCAAAATTTATTATAGTTTAGATGAAGAAACGCAATTTGTATCAGAAAATTTTCCTGTAACTACTCTAGACAATATAAAAGCAGATGGCTATTCTTGCCATGATGCTGAGAATTTATGTGGTTCTGAATGTATTCCCCCTGATGGGCATTGTTTTGGAGGTAAAAAACCAGTAATTAAAAATTTAAGAGCAAAAGTTAAAGGTATAGTTCCAATCGAAACAGATTCATTAATTGGTGAAGGAAGCACAGTTTATTTTAGAATCTATTATTTGGATAGAACTCCGCCTTGGATAGATGGATGTTCTGATAATAAGTTCCCAACAATAGGAAATGATCGAAAAATATTTACGGGTGATTGGTTTGCTTTTGATGATTTAATGATAAGAGAAAACAAAGATAAGCAAGTTGATGTAAAAATCGTTTTAGGTAAAATAGAACATTGTCCGAGTTCTAGATTAAATTGGGTAGACTGTGAAAATTGGGATAACGGCGATGTTCAAACAGTTATACTTGAAGGCAGCGGTAGAAAATCCGGTTATTTGGATGATATTTTTTCCTCTCCGCCCAATAATTGTTATGGTTATATGAGATACACTGTTTTTGCTCAAGATATGGGGCGTCCAAGTACAAGCCTGGGTAAACGGGTGGGCAACCTGAATCCTGGTTGTGCATCAATTAAAGAAGACCGCCCTAATGAATGTTATGGTTTACCTAGAAATGCTGCTTATTTTAGTGATTTATCAAGAAATCCTCACGGAGCAAAAGCTTGGCCTTATAAAGAAAATAATAATAATGTTCCTAATAATGAACGATATAAAATGACTGTAAAGGGCATAACTGGAGATGATAGAATCCATGAGGGCTATATCAGAATTTCAGACAACGATTTGCCGAATATTTTAATAAAATTGACCTCTGCAAAATATGGTGAAGAAAAACAGATATTTTTCCCGCCCTGTATGCCTGCCGGTGGTTTAATGGTAGAGGACTCTCCTGATTTTAAAAATAGAAGTTTTAGTTCTTTCTCTGCTGACGGGTTGTCAAATCTGGCTGTTTATAATGAATTTGTCGGTGATTCCCGCAATATTTTAAAAGAATGTTATTACCCGGAAGTTAAGAATTCTAATAAAAGACCCTATTTTACTATTTATGATTTAGTTTCTTCTAAACATATGAATGATAGGGATAGAACTCAACAGAGCAAACTTTTGAAAAATGCAGACCCTTCTTTTATTAATAAGCACTTTCGCTTAGAAGATCAGTCTTATTCTGATACAAGAAGTGACGGCAAACCGGATGAAACATTGGAAAATAACGGCGAAAGCCTGCTGGGAAAACGCAACGGTACATGGAAAGAAACTATTGCTTTGATTGAAAATTTAGATGATTCAGAAGTGGAAATTCAGGAAGATGTTGAATATGAACTGGGCGTTTGGGTAGACGACAGTGTTAAATGGGCAAATTCTTATCCAGAAGAAAAAAATATAAACAATATCAGTAATACTATTGCTATTCCTACCGGTATTAAAGAAGGAAAGATAACTATTGATATTCCTAATCAGGTTCCGCCTTACCATAGAGTATATGAATTTCCTAGAACAACTTATAGCACAATTCCTGTTGTAGAAAACTCAGTTCAGGAACCTTTGAAGGTAGTATTCAGAGAACCTACTCCAGATGGTGAAGTAAGATCAGTGAAAGAACTGGAAGAGAACAAATTCCCGTCTATAACAGTTGAAGCGTCAGATTTTGCAAATAATAAGAGAAAAATAAAACTCTATTTTAGAGTAAAAGATGAAAATGCTAAAATCAAAACATTACAGCGAAAGCATCAGCAGTATTAACAGAATTATTCAAAAAAAATCAGGGGTCTCACTGGTAGAAGTCATTGTTGCCCTTTTGATTCTTGCTTTAGCAGCATTACCTGCTGTGGGGACTTTTTCTACCTATTATTCCACATCAACAAGGCAGATGGAACAGGAAATGGCTTTGAAAATAGCTGAATCAGTTGTAAATCTGATGAATACTCTGTCCTATGATATGATTATAGATAAAACTTTAAAAACGGTTCCTCTAGATATTCAAACTCCAGATGGAACTGTTCAGGGAACATTGAATTTTGCGGAGCCAGGTCCACCAATGATTGGTTTGAGTGCTGACGGTAAAACCCCAAAGCATCCTGATAATCTGCATCTGCGTGGTTATTGTGATGATATACAGATTAACAGAGTAAAATACCGCATAGAAGTTAATATAATAAAAGAATTCCGGTCACAGAACTATAAAGTGCCTCATGATGGTGCTATGGATTTCTATTATTATAATTTCTCTGCTTCTGAAACTCTAAGATACAGTAGTTTTGATCCAGCTTTTGTTTTTAATATTTCAGTAGGTTTTGGAAAATCAAAACCCATAAAATTATCTTCTTTCCGGGCTGATATGGTTAAATGATTATCTTAAGTAATAAAAGAAATAAGAATAAACGCGGTGTGGCAATTGTCAGCGTAATTTTGTTCTGCACTGTGTTGGTAATTATGCTGAGTTTCCTTTTTATAAATACTAAGACCAAAAGAAGCACTCAGGAATTTCAATATGATACAACCAGAGCGTTAATGGCCGCAAATACTGCGGTACAGCTTGCTATTTATAAATACAGAGTTTTATCTTCTGATTATTACAAAATCAATGAATTAGAATTAAGCTTAAGAGCTGAGAAAAAGGATTTAAACGACCCGCATTTAGTTTATTGTAAAAATATCTGGCTGAGTGATCTTTGTACAAAAGTTAAAGTAGATATCGATTCAGAAAGTGGTGAAAATCCATATAATAAGACTGCATCAAAAATAAAAAGGAATTTTGACCATTTTTCAGAAGATGGTGCAAATTATAATTTTGGTGTAAGCAGTTTTGAACTGGTTTCTTTGGAAAAGAACGGTTATACCAAAGATTATATCAAGATAAAAGCCTGGGGAACTTATAAGCATGCACGCAAAGATGTAGAAGAGCTGATTGAGGTTTCTATAGTCAGATAAAAGATAGATTATAACTGAATCAATAAAAGAATAAGTCTGCGTTTACTCTTCCACAATATAAAAAAAAACTTGCAAGTAAAACTGACTTTGTGTACAATATTTGCCTTAAATAAAAAGACCTGACTTTTGTCTTAGGAGTATTACAGTGACAGCACATAGACACATTTTTGATCCTGAAAAGATACGTAACGTAGCTATTATAGCCCATGTTGACCATGGAAAAACCACTTTGGTTGATGCTATGATTAAACAGTCAGGACTCTTCCGTGATAATCAGCATGTTGAAGAACGTTTTATGGATAACAACGACATTGAAAGAGAACGTGGTATCACAATTCTTTCAAAGAACCTTTCTCTTGAATATAACGGTTATCGTATTAATCTTGTTGACACCCCAGGGCACGTTGATTTCGGCGGGGAAGTTGAACGTGTATTGCATATGGCAAACGGATGCCTTCTTCTTGTTGATGCTTTTGAAGGGCCTATGCCTCAGACTCGTTTTGTTTTAAAAAAAGCAATTGCTGCTGGTTTAAAACCTGTTGTCGTTATAAATAAAATAGACAGACCAGATGCTCGTGTTGAAGCAGTTCAGGATGAAATTCTTGATTTGTTCATTGATGTTGGTGTTCCGGAAGAAATGCTGGATTACCCGGTTCTTTATGCATCAGGTCGTGAAGGTTATGCCGTTAGAAATATGTCTGATGAAAGAAAAGATATCAGACCTCTTCTTGAAGAAATCATCAAACAGGTTCCAGCTCCGGAAGCAAATCTTGAAGGCCCGGCTAAAATGCAGATTACAAGTCTTGATTATAATGACTATGTTGGCAGAATTGGTGTCGGCCGTATTCTTACAGGGGTTTTAACTGCGAAGGCCGATGTTTACAGAAGCAATCCTACTGAAGTTGCTGAAAAATGCAAAATTATGCGGCTCTATTCTTTCCATGGAATTCAAAGGATAGAAATTGAAGAAGCTGGTGCTGGTGATATTGTTGCTATATGCGGTATTCCTAATATTAGTATTGGCGACACTGTTTGTACTGAACTCTGTGACCCAGAACCAGTTGTAGCTATAGACCAGCCTGTTATTTCAATGACATTTGCTGCAAATACAAGCCCATTTGCCGGCCGCTGCAAAGAAAGCAAATTCATGACCGTCAGACAGATTCAAGCCAGACTTATGAAGGAATTGGAAACAAACGTAGCAATGCGTGTTGAACCAGTTCCAGGCAGAAATGACCAATTTCTGGTTTCTGGACGCGGCGAACTGCATCTTGGTATTCTTATTGAAACTATGCGCCGTGAAGGTTATGAACTTCAGGTCAGCAAGCCGAAAGCAATTTTCAAAAAAGACGAAAAAACTGGCGAAGTTCTTGAACCAATTGAAGAATTGGCCGTTGACGTTCCTGAAAGCTATATGAGCGCAATTATGAATGCATTATTGCCTCGCAGAGCTATTCTTGAAGATACAAAGCGCCTTCTCGACAATTATTTGAGACTGATATTCTCAGCCCCTGCCCGTGGTTTATTAGGTTTCCGTTCTATGCTTCTCACTTTGACCAACGGCACAGGAATTATGAATCAGTGTTTCAGAGGCTACGAACCATACCGTGGCGATATTCCTGATCAGAGAAATGGGGTTATGGTAGCAACTGACCCAGGTCCTGCTACTGCTTATGCTATAAAGAATCTTTCAGAACGCGGTGTTCTTTTCTATGCTCCAGGCGAAGAAATCTATGAAGGTTTAGTAGTCGGAGAAAGACCTTTGAATACTGATTTGAAGGTTAATATTACCAAGAAGAAACACGTTACCAACCATCGTTCTGCAACATCTGAAGTTCTTGAAACCCTGCCTGCTCCTCGTCGTATGACTCTTGATCAGTGCTTGGAATATGTTGCTGATGACGAATGGGTTGAAATAACTCCTGATGCCGTTCGTTTACGCAAAAAAGGTGAAGCCGTTGTCGGAATGAAGATGGCTAAGTTTACTGATGATTGATTTTTCTCTTTTGCCCCCTTAAAAAGGGGGTAAGGGGAATTTTAACAGGAAGCGAAAAATGACAGATAAAACCAATAAGTTAAAAGAGTTGTTTGGCAGTCTTTTTGCCAAACTTATGGAATTCTCTATTGAACAGGAATTTTTAAATTCATTGGGTGAATCACTGGAAATATTCTATGATTTAAAGCCTGAAGAAGAATATGAATTTAATCCTACTGATGAATTTCTGTTTTTAACTTGGTTTTTGCTTGATGATGTGGGTGTTGTCGGTGAAAATATGTGCCTGATGGATGAATTCATCAGACGTAAAGCAGATGTGCTTTCTATACAGGAAATGCAGATTTGTAAAGCTTTAGAAGAAACTTCTCTGAATTTGTTGGAAGTCAGAGGCTGTGTTCCTGGTAAGTCTATTTCTTTAAGAGATGCTTTTACTGGTGAAACTTTTGAAGTTGAAGAATCTATGGGAAATGGTGATGTAGCAGAAACAGGAAACCTGCTTTTTACACGTGTATTGAAACTAGGTGACCAGTATTTTCTGGTTGGAGCAGGTATTTTCTTAGACAAATCCTTAAAGGAATATATTACTCAGGATTTTACAAAAGCTTATCAGCAGGCCTGTGAAGAAGGAGATCACCGCAGTTTTAAAGATTTCTTAAAAACCAATGGTTTCCTTTTGAATCATTGGATAAGAGCCTACGAAAAAGGCGAATTGACAGAAAATACTTTGGTTGATGAAGATAAACCAGATGATGGAGAAGATGATGACGACAAAAAGAAATAAGACTTTATGCGTGTTTTGTTCTTCTTCTGATGAAGTTTCTGATTTTATAAAAGCAGAAGCTGCTTTGTTTGGTAAACTTGTGGCTGAAAAGGGTTACAATCTGCTTTACGGTGGAACAGCTCAAGGACTCATGAGAGTTGTTGCCGATTCTTATAAAGCAGCTGATGGCTTCTTAATTGGTGTTATACCAACTTACATGACTGATACTGAATTGTTGAAAAGCCGCTTTAAATCTGGAGCTGCTTCCCTTGAAAATTTGGGAGATCAGGGTAAGCTTTATTCTAGCTTAGATGAAGTTATAAAAGTTGATGATTTAGGCCCTAGAAAACAGATTATGCTTGATAAATCTGATGTTATCGTTTGTTTACCCGGCGGCATAGGCACTTATGATGAATTTTTCTCCATTCTTACTTTGAAGCAGGTTGGCAGCCATAATAAGCCAATTTATCTGTTAAACAGTGATGATTATTTTGATGCTTTAATTGCGCTGATTAATCATGGAATTAAAGAAAAGACAATAAAAGAAGGCAATTATAATCTTTTTAAGATTTTCGACACCCCAGAAGAATTGGCTTCAGAACTATAATAAACTATTGCTCAAATTCCAAACTCTTAACTCCTAATTCCTAATTCTATCTAACTTGTGTTATCATATAAACATGATAGTGCAGTTTATACATCTGATTTTGCTTTGTTACGGCTGCGGTGAATTCGCTGGTTATTATTCGAATATGCCTCACACTGCTGCTGCACTTTGGCTTTTTTTTACTCTTTTGATTCTTTGTGTCTGGCTGCCGGCTTACAGAGAAAAAATATATGAAACTGGTAAAATACCCGGTTTTTTTAAATTATATAATGCTTTTTGTTTTATTATAGTTGCCTGGATATCTGTTTTTTTTGTTTTTGTGAATCCGATATCTGCTTTTACTGGAACTTTGCTAGCTGATTATTCTACAACGTTTAATATAGTTCTGGCGATGTTTATGTATTTGATATTGCTGAAACCATTTATGCTTACTATATACGATATTATGCAGCCTTTGCTTTCTGAGGAAGAAACAAAAGAGGATTTTTACAGAGCCAGGCTTACTGTGCCAATCATATTTTTCCCGCCAGTTTTATTCTGGATATTTCTTGAAGATCTTGGCTTGAGCAAGGGTATGGAATTGATGAGCGAGATAAAAACTCTTACTTTAGCCCCTTTTTTCCTGTTAGGTTTGTATATTCTGGCTCCTAGACTTTTTAATTGGGCGTGGAAAACAGAAAATGCAAATGATGAGCTTTCCCAGAGAATCAAAGAGATTAGCGAGAAAGCGCAGACAAAAATAGCTGGGGTTAAAATTTGGAATACTTTTAAAGAACCTTTGCCAAATGCTGCTGTTGCTGGTTTGCTTAGTAAATTCAGATTTGTTTATATAACAGATTTTCTTATAGATGTTTTTACAAACAATCAAATAGAAGCTGTCGTCGGTCACGAGCTTGGCCATTTACGGTTAGGGCACGTAATATGCTATCTGCTTTTTTCCATCGATGCTATTCTTTTAGCTATTATTATAAAATCTTTGATAATTATATTCTGCCCATATTTTTATATTAACAGCACTTTAACTTACGTTCTGGAAATAGTAATATTTATACCTATCTTTGCATTGGTTTTTACTGCTTTGGCAAGATACTGCGAACGTCAGGCAGATTTGTTTTCTTCAGCGGTAACTTGTAAAGAGAGTTTTGTTTCTTCTATGAATATTTTAAAATTACTTATTGGTTCAAAGCCGAAATGGTTTCCAAAGTGGCTATTGACTCATCCTGAAATAGAAGACAGAATAGAAAATGTTAATAATACTTCTGAATTGAAAATAACTAAGCTTATTAGAGACTCAAAAGTGTTAAGATATTTATTGGCGGTTTTTGCAGTTATACTGATTATTGTTTCTGTATATCCTGTAACTATTGTATTAAATTGGTCAAACATTTATAATGCAGCTCAGGCAGGAAATTGCAGACTTGTATCAGAACTTTGCAATTCCCTGCCTGAGTGGCTTAATGAACATCCCTTTGTGTTAGAGCAAAGGAGTATAGCTGCGATGAACAGTGGTAATTACGGCATTGCTGCTGTTTTTGCGTTCAAAGCTTACTTCGGTGTAGATTTGGTTTCGGTATTACAGATACCTCATCATTCTGGTTCGCCAGAAGTTGCTTTTGACTTCAAGGTCATGCAGCTTGTTTTGAAGTTTCTTAACTTCAATTGAATTCATGGCGTAACCTTGCTGTAGAAGTCTTTCAATCATATCAAGGCTTCGTTCGGTCAGTTCAGAGTATCTCTGAATCTGTGCCATGACAAGTTTTTCATCTTCCGGAGGGGTCATGGAAGAGCTTATTGATCGTGTTTCTGCCATTTTGGGTTCTCCAATTTTGCGTTATACTAGGCACAAAACCTATCGGCAGATATCTGTGTTATGTTTAGTTTATTTCGTGATTTTTTATTCTTGTGCTTTCGCTGAAACAGAAAAAACTTACGAATTTGAACCATATAACAAAAAAACTTCAAATGAAAAAATACAAACTGATGTAAACTTGTTGGGAGCAGGAGATAAATATATTTCTCGTGATGAAAACCAACTGAAAAAGCTAGAACAGTCTGCCAAAGCTATGGCTGAAGTAGAAAATCTCTTTGAAAAACTTGAAGATTCTGTGAAAAATCTGATAGAAGCAAAACCTATAGCTGATGAGGATGAAGAAGCTATTCTTAAGGCCTTGGCTGAGATTGACGGGGTTTTAAGCTATACTCACGAACAGTTAAAAAGCGGTAAAGAACAGCTTTCGACTATTATTCCTGTTTCTGATGAAGAAAAGGCAAAGTATAATTCTCTTAAAGTAAAATTTATGTCATATATGCGATTAGCTAATGATTTGAAAAAAATGATAGCTGAAAAGCTGGCTAATGCATCGAAAAGGAACAAAAAATGAAAAAAGTTATTCTGATGTTAACTCTGTTGTTCGTTTGCAATAAACTATTTGCAGATAACATGCTGGTTAATTACTTCAAAAAATGGGTAGATGAAACCAGAATAGAAAATGCCATAGGAAAACTGCTTTTAGACCAGTTTACTAACGATTTGAATTCAGAGTTCCAAATAAAAGAAGATAATAAACTGACTCAAAAATTTTTAGGCTTTTTAGAAAAGTGCGGCATCAAAAACAATGGCGGTTATAATTCTAAGGTCTTTGTAATAGAAAGTTCTATTCCTGATGAAATATTGCTGCCAGGTGGAATATTGATTCTCACTAGAGGTTATTTGAAGTTCGCTTCTTCTGAAGAACAGGAAGATTTCATTTTGGCAAGAAATGCTTATTTGGTTTTTCATAAACAGCCTTTGGCTATAATTAAGCATGAAGGTATATATCCAAAATTTCTTGATTGCATAAAACAAAAAGAAGCTAAACGCTCTGAAGAAAAGATAAGAGAATTGCTTAGAACCTATCTTGCTATCGTTGGCAAAATGAATCATAAAAAGGCCGATGTTCAGGGAGCAATGATTACCAGGTTTCCTGATAAAACAAGATTGGGAGCTATCGAAATGCTTGGGCGCTTTACTGTCAGAGTTTGGCCTCCATCACCTTTTGACACAATAGATTTACCTTCTCGTATTAATGAACTGAAAAAAATAAAATTACCGGAACAAAACCTTTGAGATATAAATAAATGAGTTTTGAACGACTTGTAAAAAAGCCGCGTTCAGCTGTCGGTGATATGGACAAATGGGTAAGGCTGGCGGCTCTTTCTGCAATATCCAGAAACCCATTAACGGATGATCGCTCTTTTCTGCAGAACCTGATCGAAAGCGATGATCCAAAAACTGCTTTTTTAGCTTTTAAAGGTTTATCAAAACTCTTAAATACACCTTCATCAATAAAAGAAATCTGGCGGGAACTCTTTACCGAAACAGTTGATTTATTACAAAAAAGAGCTGTTTCAAGTTCGGGTTCATCTCAACTTAGAACAGCGGCTTTGAAAGCTTTGGCTTTTTCATCTGGTTTAAGTTTTTCAGGAATAGATTCTGTTTTAAAGTCTATAACTTCTGCTTTTAGTTATGAAGCTTCTTTTTTGCTTCCTGAACCTTCATTACGCCTTCTGCCAAGAGAAAATTCCCTGGGATTGTCAGAAGCTTTCGGTTTGTTGCTGGCTTCTATGCCTGTTGAAGAAGAAGGAACAATTAAAATTTTAAGACGAGAATTAGACTGTCAAAACCCAGACAGGCTTATTCCCGCTTTATTGTCTTTGCAGTTAAATCCTAGTGCAGAAATGACAGACCAATTGCTTTGGATAGCCCGGAATGGCGAAAAACGAGTTGCTGATGAAGCAGCTAGAGCTTTACTGGCTTGCGGCGGTAAAAAGGTTTGTCTGGTTATAACTTCCTTATTAAAGGAAATACGGGATACAGACAGAAAAGCCGTTCTTTTGTCAGCCGCTGCTGCTGCAGACAGAGAAGAAATTTGGCGTGTTCTATCTGCGTTTGCTCGTGGAACTGATTTGAAACTGGCTTTAACATCTCTTTTGGCTATTGATGGCTTTGCTGGTGCTGATAATAAAGATAAATTATCTTTGTATTCAGAAACGGTCAAAAGAAAAGAACCTGAATTGGCTGTTCTAGCAGCATTATTGGCATACAGATCGGGAAATATCAAATCAATAAAAGTTTTGAAGCAGTTTATTGATTCAGAATCAGAAAAATATCGTTTTGAAGCTATAAAAGCTTTAAGTGAAATTTCTGCCGAAACAGCAGTTCCTGTTATTCTTTTACATTTTGATGAAGAAACAGATGAAAACTGCATTGATCAAATGTTTTTAGCATTAAGAAAGCTTTTGCCAAAATTAAAGAAGCTTGAAATAATAGAAAATACTCTGATGCCTTGGCTTTCGAGAAAACTTAAATCATCAGATGCTTTTATTAGAAACCAGACTGCAGTTCTAGGCGGATGTCTGGGACCATTTGCAGAAGAGACTCTTCTTTTAGCACTTTCTACAGAAAGTCATCCCTATGTTATAGCCTCGCTATTGTCAGCTCTAGGGCGTTGTGGATGCGATAAACTGCTTTTGTTTACAGAGTTTCATGACCACAAAGACGCAAGAATTAGAGCCAATACAATAACAGCATTACTTAATTGCGGGAATGATGCTGCATCCTATTTCTATGAAGCATTGAACGATATCTCTCCAAGAGTTCGTGCTGCTGCTGCTTATAACTTGTTTATGCTTGGCCAGCTTAAATCAGTAGGCGTTTTAAACTCTATGCTTCAAGTGCCAGAGCCTCTTTCTGTTTTATCTGCCTGTTATGTTTTTTATAATATATTTAAAATTGTTTTGTCGAGTCTTGAAGCAGACCATCCGCTGATTCTATCTGTAGGCAGGCTTGCGATAGATCTTCAGCGCGGAAAGAAAATCGGCCCCGGTTTGCTTAATTCCCCTGAAGCCTTGGATTTGTTCTACGAAATGGCAGCTGCTGGCGGAGACCGAAAGAAAATTCTTTGGACTCTAGAAGAAAAACATAAGCGAAGACCATCTTCCTTTGTTATTACAAGAATACTTGCGGCAATATACATTTTAAGCGGCAGCGAGGCTAAGGCTCTTCCTCTTATGGAAATCTGCGCTAGAGAAAATCCTACTGACCTGGCTGATTTGCTTGATACATATAGAATTGTTTTGAAGTTAGGTGATTTGAATAGAGCTAACGATTATGGTGATAAAACCAAAAAACTTTATAAAATGCTTCTTGACGGATGTATTGAACTTTGTAGAGGAATTCGGGGAACCGGTGCTGCTCTAATGCTTCAAAGGCTGAATTTTTTAACGGAACCTTCCATGAATCTTTATAATGCTATGATTCAGCTGAAAGTTGCAGAAGATGACCCTGATACCGTAATGTATCTTATGACTGAACTTATTCTCGCACGTCCATTCAATACAAATCTTATAAATAAATTGGCGGCTATGATGCCTGATGAATACTCAGATTTGAAACAGGCTTTGACTGCTTACGCCAACTCAATTAATAATTAAATTGCATTTCTGATATATAACTGATTTTTGTTAACATTTCTTTACAAAAAGAACAAAAAATGACCAATTGGTCGAGTATATGAAACATTTTTTTTAGGATTTGTTTAAAAATGTCGTGCATAATTATGCTTGGCTTTTTACCATGATTAGCTAATTAGGATGTTATGAAACATTGATAAATAGCCAAATGTAAAGTGGTTTTTACATTTGAACCCCTTGACGATTGGCTAATCGGTACCTATACTTAAATTACTATGAAAAAAATAATAACCTTGTGTCTGTTGATTATCTGCGTTATCGTTACCGGTTGCGGGAATTCGGCGGGAAGTGGTTCCCTCAACAATACTCCTGTAATCTGCAATGTTACGCCCGATGGTAGTAGCGGAATGGCTAACAATCTAGATACAGAAGGTAATGTCATTGTTACTTTAAGAGGAGTTAACTTTGGTTCTAGAAACAATGGCGAAGTTTTTTATTATGGTTATACTAATTTAGACAGTGCAAATTATTCTCAGAGGTATAGCTTAGAATTTGCTAATGGAGGTAATTGGACAGAAAATGAAATTACTGTAAAGCTATATCCATCGACTATTAAACAATATCCATATGGCACCTTTGCCGTTTATGCAAACGGACAGCAATCAAATGTTACTAATAAATATAATTATAGTAATACAATAATAAATAATAATGTTTCAGATATTTCTCCTAGAATAGTTTATTCCTATTCTGGTAATCAGATTATTGAGATAACTGGCAAAAATTTTGGTACAATTAAACAGAATTTATATTTAAGTACTTCAAATGGTTCTTATAATTACACATTACCAGCATATTATATTAATACTTGGTCAGATGAACGAATTTCTTTTTCTTTGCCTATGTCTGATTTGGCAAATAATATAAATCAAAATACTTTTATTAACATAAAAACAACAAATGGTAATGATAATATAAACAATGTTATTGGTTCATTTGAATTTAAAGTTCCGCGCGTTGATAATACGTATTCTACAGATTCTTCTATGAATGGAACTGTTGGTAAAACATTAAATATTTATGGAGAAAATCTTGGAATAGCAAAAAATATAAGTAATAATAATGTTGCAATTCTTTCAACCGAACCATATTTGTCTGGGTCTGTAAAAATTGGAGAATCAACGGCTACAATTATTAGTTGGAATAATAATTGTATTACTGTAAAGGTTCCATATATAACCACTATTGGTTCAAAAAATATAACTGTTCAAATTGGAAGCAATTTTTTCGATACCAAAACTAATTATAATTTGTCAAAACCTGTTATTAACTGGATTTCTCCAAATACTAGTGTAGCTAAAGGTTCAGTTGTAACAATATCTGGTTCGAATTTTGGTAATTCATCTGATTTGACAGCGTTATTTAATAATAATGAAGGCTATGTTGAGATAACAGATAAGAGTTCTGGCAGCCGATATTCTGTTAATATGTCTAGTTGTAGAATTTGGTCAGATGCTAGAATTGAGTTTGACTGGCCGTTGGATGATTCGGGCTTGTTTTCTTCTGCCAAAACATATAATATAAAAGTTGTTGTTGATTCAAATGGTTATTTGAGTTCTAACGAAATAATAGAAATCACAGGAAAATAAATATAGTATTTTTTAGACGCTCCCTCAGAGTTTTAATGCTTCTGAGGGAGTTTTTATTTTCTCTATTCCTCACTCCTAACTCTTAATTCCTAATTTTCTGCGTTCTTTGCTCTGTTGCTCTAAACTCTTTTTCCCTCCTCCCTATACCCTTCTCCCTTACTAAGCTTTGCCTGGCTCTTCCCTTTTCCCTAAAAAATTTCCTTGATTTCTAAAAAATAAGTGACATATTTATAAAGTCGTGTTAGAATTCGACACCCTAAAAAAATAGGGCAAAAGAAACAAGAACAGTGTACATAGCATTATCATAATAATATAGGAAAAAGCATGGAAAAAAAGATATTTCACTATATCTCACCGCTTAAAAAGATACTTTTTCTTTTGGTGGATATTATATGTATAACATTCTCTATGTTGGCTGCAATATGGGTTCGTTTTGGAACTCTTGAGCCGGACCTCGTTCAGAAACTGATTGTTTTTATCCCTTCTATAATGCCATTTGGACTTTTTGTTTTCTGGATGCTGGGTTTATACAACAGAACACTACGTTTTACATCTCTTTTAGATGCTTTTGCTATATTTGTCGCTGTTACAGGCTTTTCAGCCATAAAAGTTCTGGCTTCTTTCTATGTTACTAATTTTGCTGCCGTTAAACCTGTTCTGATTATTGACTGGATGCAGTTAGTCATGCTTATTGGTGCTTCAAGAATTGCTCCAAGAGCATTAATCAATGTAATAGAAATCAGTCCTTTAAGAAACTGGCTGTTCAGTAAATCCAGCAGCAAAACAAAGCGTGTAATGATTATTGGTGCTGGCCAGGGCGGAGAAAGCATTTTACGTGAAATAAAACGCAATATGAATCTGCCTATTGAAGTTGTCGGCTTATTGGATGACGCTGACGAAAAACAAGGTCAGATTATTCACGGCGTAAAAGTTGTTGGAAAGACAGAAAAGTTGGATGAACTCTGTAAAAGTTATGAAGTTGATGAAATCATTATTGCTATTCCATCTGCTTCAGGTAAGGAATTGCGCAGAATTGTAAAGCTTTGTCAGAATACCAACATCAGATTCAAGACTCTTCCCGGTCTGCAAGACCTTATTGCTGGCAAACTTGTCAGTTTACAGCTTAAAGATATTGCTATCGAAGACCTTCTTCGCAGAGCTCCATCTGAAATTAATCTTGCGGAAATTGCAGCTTACATTACCGGTAAAACATTGTTGGTAACTGGTGCTGGCGGAAGTATAGGCAGTGAAATCTGCCGTCAGATTCTCCCTTTCCAGCCAGAAAAACTGCTTCTTCTCGGCCATGGCGAAAACTCAATTTACACAATTCATCAGGAATTGTTGAGAAGCCCAAATCTTGGAAACACTGTTTTAATCCCAATTATTACAGACGTTCAGGATAAGGAAAAAATAGACTTTATTTTTAACGGTTTCAGACCAGATATAGTTTTCCATGCGGCTGCTCATAAGCATGTTCCTATGATGGAATTGAACCCTGAAGAATCTGTTAAGAATAATGTCTGTGGTACTTATAACGTTGCCGAAGCTGCTCATAAATATCATGTAGAACGCTTCGTTATGATTTCTACAGATAAGGCTGTTAACCCCACATCTGTTATGGGTGCCAGCAAAAGAACAGCGGAAAAAATCGTTAAATGCTTTGCTAAGAGAAGTTCAACTAGATTTGTTGCTGTCAGATTTGGTAATGTTTTGGGAAGCCGCGGTAGCGTTATTCCAATGTTCAAATCTCAGATTGAACGTGGCGGGCCTATTACTATAACCCACCCCAACATGATTCGTTATTTTATGACTATTCCTGAAGCAAGTAAGCTTGTTATTCAGGCTGGTGCTTACGGAAAAGGCGGCGAAGTTTTCATTCTTGATATGGGTGAACCTGTTAAGATTCTTGATTTGGCTGAAGACCTCATCAGACTCGCTGGGCTTGAAGTCGGCAAAGATATAGAAATCAAGTTTACCGGTATCAGACCAGGCGAAAAGCTTTACGAAGAACTTCTTACTGCATCTGAAGGCATCACAGCAACAAAGAACAAGAAGATTTTTATTGCTAAGCCAGAAGAAGTTAACGAAGAAGAACTTATGCTTCAGGTTGGCAAATTAAAGGAAGCTGCTCTTAGAGCCAATCCAAGAGATGTTATCGAAGCCTATAAGGTTATTGTGCCTACTTTCTCTCCGAATCGCGATATGATTTACAACGAAAAGAGAAACAAGCACAGTATAGAACCTGTTGATTCTACACCTGCTAATGGAACCAAACTTAGAGTAGTCAACTAACAATTAGTAGTTATTGTAATTAAAGATATAAGATATAAGATATAAGAATTATTACATCTCAACTCTTGGTTTTATGTCTCCATTTATGGTCTTGTATCTCAATTTTTGGTCTTATATTTAACAATAAAAACAACAAAAACCAATTACAATAAAAACGCTTCTCTTTTAAGAGAAGCAATATTAAATAATCTTGTAAAATCTCCTCAATTTTGATATATTTATTTCTACCAAATCGCGGGAATAGCTCAGTTGGTAGAGCATCAGCTTCCCAAGCTGAGGGTCGCGGGTTCGAGCCCCGTTTCCCGCTTTTTCTATTTTAGCTACTAGGGTTCACCGAGGTAGACAAACCTAGTAGTAAAGCAGTTCTTAGCAAATCGGACGGATTACTAAAGACAGGGCAAGACGGTAAGGGTCCTATATCTTCCAATACTGCTGGCAAAGCTCTACGTACTGCTCTACGCAAGGTAAAACTAGAGAACCTTACAACACTTTATGGATTCAGATATTGTGCCCGAGGATTAATCCCTGCACAATCTTGATTAGGAGCTTATTACAAAGACCTACTTTCTAAAACAACCTTGCAGAACCCTGCAACATCTTTTTCTTCAGTAATATATTTAAAGATTTGAGCAGTATTACAGTATGACAGACATCAGTATTTAAGCCAAAGTCTTATTCTACCCACTTTAGAGCCCCGTGGTGAGATTTTATTAGTTTGCCAATGATTTTCCTAGCTCATTCATTATCGTTTAGCTATGGTCAAGAGATAGGGGAAAAAGTAATAACGATACTACCTATATATAAATAAATTAAGTTGAATACAGTATTTTTTAGGGAAGCTAATGAAAGTTATAGCTTCCTATAAAGTGTTTATTCCATTAGCCCATATTCGGAAGCTAACATTTGAAATTTATCTGTAGACATATCTAGTTGTTCAGCTGCTTGCTGTAATGTAATAAAGCCTTTTTTTATCATTTGTATAAAAGCTTTTATTTCTCCTTTTTCTTCTCCTTTTTTTCTTTCAATTTCAGCAAAATCGTAAGTCATGGCTATAGCTTCCTCCATATTATAAAATTCTTTTACATCTTGGTTAAACCTAGTAGACAGGAATCGTCTTATGAACCTGATGAGAGTTTTAAAATTCTGTAGTTTCTCTTTTGTATCAAGCTTCTTGGCTATCTCCTTGAGAACATCTGTCAGATTATCTGCTCCCTTGGTTCTTTCAATCTGTATCAAAGCAGTAACACAATTCCATTCCTCCTCACATCCTACATCCTATACACTAAAAAAAGATTACACGACAACTACCGATTACAATAAAAACGCTAACCTAGCCTTTCATTAAAGACACGGGGTGCCATAGGATTGTCTATATTATTTGTAATTAATTCGTTCAGGCCTTCTTTTGCTTCTTTTTCTTTATTTAGTCGAGTGATAGGATCTTCGATTATAGGGTTCGAACCCCCAACAACGTTGTCCAATTCATCATCGGTCAGCTCCATACCTGCATTTGCGATGACATTTTTAGCTTCTTCTTTTGTGGCAGTGCTTTCAACCTGTTTCTTTAGTTCGCCGATTAGTTTCATTTGGTTTCTCTCCGTTGGTTTATACTTGGTAGTTCGTAATAATTCGTAACCTTACAGACTAAAAAATTCTCTTATCTCTGCTCTCTGCTCTCTCATCTCTTAATAAATAATCCTTTCAGTCAAGAGATAAGAGATGAGGGGATTGTTTTAGATCCTGCTATAACAAACTTTCAAGTATTCTCTAGGTTTTTAATATAACATAGTTTTTGTTAATTAGATATTTTTTTGATTATTTCGGTTTTGGGTAATAGGTGAAGACCCCCTCAGCTTCACTTCGTTCAGCAGCTCCCCCAGCTAAACTGGGGGCGGGGTGGTGGGTCGCTTTGCTCGCAGCTCCCCCACCATTCGTTGAGGAACTTCAATTTAATATTACTTTCTGTGTTTTTGGGGGCAGCATCTTTAGGGCTTAGGGAGTAGGAAGAAGTTAAAAGAAACTAGTGCTTAAAATTTCTTTTCATTTATTTGCTTATTAAAATCTAAAAAAAATGTTATATAAGGTTTATAAGCTTTATATCAAAAGAGGAGATAAAATGAAACTGAATAATTTGTTTCTGGCTCTTATCGCTTCTGCATTGTTAACCAATTCTGTTTTTGCTCAAGATACGGCAAAAACCACTGACGAAGGCTCTAAAATGACTTATCAGAATGAAACCTTAAAAACCATTCACCAAAGAAAAAGCGTTCGCAATTTTACAGACCAGGAAGTTACTAAAGAACAGCTTGAAACTATAATAAAAGCTGCTATGGCTGCTCCTACAGCTATAAATGCACAGCCTTGGCAATTCCTTGTTGTTACAGACAAAGACTTGAAGGCCAAATATGCTGAAGGCAACTTTCAGGCAGATATGATAAAAAAATGTTCTGCTTTAGTTGTAATATGCGGCGACAAGACTTTAGGGAACGAAAGAAGCTGGACATATTGGGATCAAGACTGTTCTGCTGCAACAGAAAATCTTCTTTTGGCTGTTGAAAGCATCGGACTTGGAGCTGTCTGGACAGGTGTTTACCCTGGCGAAGAAAGAATGAAAAACGTAAAAGAAAAATTTGCTCTTCCAGAAAACGTCGTTCCGTTGTGCGTTGTTCTTGTCGGCTATCCTGCCGGAACGGACCAGCCCAAGGATAAATGGAAACCCGAAAGAATTCATTGGAACAAGTATTGAGGAAGATATAAGATAGAAGATAGAAGAATTCTTATATTTTATGTCTCAAGCTTTGGTCTTAAATCTTATATCATATATCCAAAATCATGGAACATAAGATAGATAGAGTTGAAAAATCCAAAGAATTATTTTTAAAGGGTTTTAATTGCTGTCAGGCCGTATTTGCTGCTTTTGCAGATAAATACGGCATTTCAGAAGAAATGGCCCTACGTCTTGCTGGCGCTTTTGGTGCAGGGTTTGGTGGAACAAGAGAAGTCTGCGGAGCAGTCAGTGGAATGACCTTGGTCTGCGGTCTTGAATGCGGTGCTACAACTGGTGACCAAAGCGCAAAAAAAGCCTGTTATTTAAAAGAACAGGAACTGATAGAAAAATTTAAAAAACTGCACGGAACCATAATCTGCCGTGAACGTCTGAAGATAGGCAATTCTAAAGATTTCCCTATGGCATCGGAAAGAACTAAAGAATATTATGCAACCCGCCCTTGTTTAAAAGTCATAATGGACGCCGCTCAAATCATAGAAGATTCTTTCTAGAAAGAGAAGCAAAATTATGCTGGAACTATGGTTAAATTTTCTTCTTGTTTTAAATTTAAAGCGTTGAACAAATAATTATATTGGGTTTTGAATCTGTCTGTTTCAGATTGAATTTGTTTTTTCACATTTTCCATAATATGGGTTGTTTCTTCAGGAGTTTCTTTTTGAAGAACACAATACTTTTCAGCATCTTTTAGTTTCTTATCCTGTGAAGCTATAAGATGCCTCAATGCTTCATCATAGTATTTTTGGACAACTTCCCCAATAGGAACTTTGTTATCTGATTCGCAAAGCTGTTTGATTTCTACCAAAGCCATTTTTACTTCTATATATATTTCTTGTTCTTGTTTACTGCTTGATTTTTCTAAGAGGTCTATTTCTTTATCAGCTTTTTCAAAAAGATTTGTATAATCGTATTCCTTAGACATAAAAAGCCTTTCTTACAAGAAAGAGTGGTTTATATTTATTCTATTATATCTTATAAATTTATGTCCAGACTAAAATCTTAGCAGATTTCTAGTTTTCGGATAGTCTTTAAAAACAGTTTATTTGTAGTTTACTTGATAATTTAGTAAAATCTAATATATTCAATTATAAGTATTATAAGATCTTGAAGAATAAGAAATAAAACCGGCTATGAAAGAGAAATTTACTATACAAAATTTATTTGTTTTTGCTGTTATTGTTATTTTGCCGGTTTGTGTCGCTTATTATTCCATCAACAACATGATTGAGGAACAATACTTAGCTAAGAGAGAATCAGTTGTTCATGAACTCAGACAACAGATAGCCAGATTAGAAAAAACTTCTAAGGCAGAACACCAGATACAGGATTTCTTGAGTATTCTTGTAAAAAATAAAAAAATATGTCGTCAGAAGCCAGAAGTTTTAAAAGATTTTATAAAAAAGGCAGATGAAGCTTATCCTGGCGCTTTTAAATGGATATTTTTAGACGAAAACTATGATGTTTTACATATAAATTCACCTTTTATTGTTGAAGGTACAAGATATTGGCAGAAATGCTTAAAAGGTGGGATATATGTCTCTTCTAATGTAAAAGATAATCATATTTATGCTGATTATGATAAAACTATCAAAGAGTATTTGGATACTATAAGTCCAATGCAGAGATATATGGGAAGTGGGGATAAACCCGAGCACATTTTTGAGAAAAATAATAATGCAATAAAAACAAAATGGCTTAAAAAAGATTGTTATATTGTTTGGGATTATGACAGATTGTCTTCTACCCTGTTTGGTGCGCCGAAAACGATA
The DNA here is from genome assembly GCA_017526725.1 of Candidatus Rifleibacteriota bacterium. The sequence continues at coordinate 27,249 of JAFXRA010000351.1, read as the reverse complement.
GCTGGAATATGTGGAGTCTTAATTTTTACTGATACTTTGCCGGAAAATTTTTGGTATAAACGTTTAATTATGCGAAGACAAAAATCTAAAGACGAATATAAGTTTCCCATTGCGGCTATCAATATTTCTAAAAATAGGTCGTTTCTTTTGGATTCTGCTCTTCCTCAAAGTGGCAACTTTGTTAAAGGATTGATTGATGCTTATAATTCCAGAACCAGTGAATTATTTGAATATGGAAATTTTATAATAGGTTCTACTGTAGCTCCTGATGAGTCAGAACTCAGACTGCTGTCTTTTGTTGATATGTCAGAGTCTTTGATAGACAAAGGTTATATGCAGATGATGCTTAGTATAACCTGTATTATTCTTGTAATAATTTGTTCGATACTGTCTTTTTATATAAAACGTCTTAAGCTTGGAAATATTTCGCTCAGACAGCGTATTGCAGCAGTTTTTTTAATAGCAATCATTCTTCCTTTGTTGAGTCTTATAAGTATAGGTAAAACTTTTATTTCTCACGAAGAAGGTCGTTTGAAAGAGTCTGCTTATGTAAGAATGCGTTCAGGGTTAGAAGCTTTAAGTATGCGTTATAAAGATACCCCAAGACTTATTGAAACAGGTCTTTATAATCAATTAAAAGGTATGATTGGAAGCGAACCTTATACCTTAGAACAAGTTGCTTCTGGTATGCAGAAAGCTGTTGATGAGGGAATGATAAACCAATATATTCTTTTTAAGAATGAAGGTGGTATTGCGACGACAAGTTGGATTGGGTTAGAAAAACCCTTAGAAAAAACCTTGATTTTTATGTCTAAGCAGGTTCTTAAAAAAGATGAAAACGTATTAGGATACAGCAGAAAAAATTTAGCACAGGAAGCTATTGAAGAAGAATTAGAAGAAATAGTTAAAAGCGTAGGTGAAGAGCAGTTTGATTTTTCAAGACCTACGCATTTAAGACATTTTGTTTATCTTGATACTCATCTATATTTTATGACTATTAAAGTTGTTATTAATAAAAAAACTCATCCCCTTTTTGTATACGTTCAAGATAAACTTGTTGAGAAAAACTTTGCAGCCAGAGAGTTTGCTTCTAACTATATTGCGGCTCAGCAATTGCCTGGAAGTGTTATCATTCCAGAGTTGTCTTTTTATTATGATAAAAGAACTGAAACTGAAAAAACAGAATCTGAAGAAACTAATACTAAAAAATCTAAATCTGAAATAACAGTTTATGAGAGTTATCCGCCGAATTCACCTGTTTGGAAAAAACTTAAAAATGTTTTAGACAGTTCAAATGAACTTAAAATAGAGGAAATAGGCAACATAAATATTGATGGTGAAAATTTCCTTTATTTGATTAAGCCTCTCAGCAGTATGAATTCACAGTCTTATCTGCCTTGTCTGCTTACTTCAGCTAAGCCTATAGAGTCACGACTTAGAGATGTTGGAATATTGCTTTTTGCTTTATCTACTTTTGCGGTATTGGGTTCAATCTCGTTAAGCTTTATACTTTCTTCCAGTCTTCTTGAACCTATTAAAAAAATTGATTCAGCTGCACAGCAGATTGGTAAGGGCAATCTTAAAGTGTTTTTACCAGAAGAAGGAAAAGACGAACTTGCTAGACTTAGTATGACATTCAATGCAATGGTTAAGGGTTTAAGAGAACGTGCCAAAATGAGGGCTTATGTTTCAGATTCTGTTTTAGAAGCAGTAAAAGACAATAGTGATCAGACTGTTCATGAAGGGAAACACATTGAAGCAACGATTCTCTTTTCTGATATACGAAATTTTACTGGTATAAGCGAAGCTAATACTCCAGATAGAATATTTGAAGTTTTAAATGAGTTTCTTGGAGGAGCAGAACCTATTATAAGAATTAATCATGGTCGTGTTGATAAATTTATAGGCGATGCGGTAATGGCTATTTTCCATGATACAGAGCAGGAACACCATGCGTTAAGTGCTATTAAAGCAGCTGTAGGAATAAAATATTTTGTGTCGCTAATGAATAAAGATAGAGCAGAAAGAGGATTGTTTCCAATTGAAATAGGTATAGGCATAAGTACTGGTCATGTATTGCTGGGTGATGTCGGAAGTCGTCACAGAAAAGATTTAACGGTTATTGGAGATGAAGTAAATCTGGCATCTCGATTAGAAACTGCTTCTAAGCAGGGGCATTATTCAAAGATCATTTTTTCTGGCCAAACCCTAAAATTTATTGAAGATTATGTAGAAGCTGTTAAAATGCCTTTTGAAGAAATTCGCGGCAAAAAGAATGCTGTTCAAATTTATGAGTTTGTTAAATTTAAAGATAACGAATTAGGTAAACAGGAGTATACATGGAATACGAAGATTTGAAGCGCCCTGAACTCATGGCTCCAGCAGGTGATATGATTAGTCTGAGGGCTGCTTTGGATTCTGGAGCAGATGCAGTTTATTTCGGCATTGTTTCTATGAATATGAGAGCAAATGCCAAAAATTTTGCAGTAGAAGATTTGCCTGTTGTTGCAAATCTTTGTCATGAATATAGAGCAAAAGCTTATTTAGCCTTGAATACAATCATTTTTGACCATGAGGTTGAATTGGCTGAAAATTTGGTTAATAAGGCAAAAGAAGCCGGTATTGATGGAATAATATGCTGGGACTTTTCTGTCGTAGAGCTAGCTTTAAAGTATAAAATGAAAGTTTTGCTTTCTACTCAGATGTCTGTTGCAAATGCTCATTCAATAGCTTTTTTGTATAAGAATTTTGGAATCAGGCGATTTGTTTTGGCAAGAGAATGCACTTTGGAAGAAATTGCCAGTATAAAGACCAATCTTAAGAAGCTGCTTGGAGAGGATTCCTCAAAAATAGAAATAGAAGTATTCGCTCATGGTGCAATGTGTGTTTCTGTCAGCGGCAGATGCTTTATGTCTCAGTTTGCTTTTAATGAATCTGCAAACAGGGGAGAATGCCGTCAGCCATGCAGACGCGAATACCTGATTAAAGACATAAGAGAAGGAAAAGAATTTCTTCTTGGGCAGAACTATGTAATGAGTCCTAAGGATTTATGTTCTCTGCCCTTCTTGGAAAAGCTATTGGATGTTGGTGCAGATAGTCTTAAAATTGAAGGAAGAGGCCGAAGTGCTGAATATGTAAGTGTTGTAACAAAGGCTTACAAAGAATTTATTGATTTTTATATGGAAAATCGTTGCAAAGATGATTTTTATGAACGTCTAGAGCCTCTGCGCAAAAATCTGATTGAAAAAGTTGATTCTGTTTTCCATAGAGGTTTCTCTGAAGGTTTCTTCTTTGGTCGCCAGATAAGCGAATGGAGCGGTGGAAACGGTTCAAAAGCTACACATCGTAAAACTCATGTTGGGGTTGTTACTAACTTTTTCAGAAAAGTAAGTGTAGCTGAAATAAAAGTTGAGGGCAGAGATTTTAAAGTAGGTGATGAACTTATGTTTCAAGGCCAAACTACAGGAGTTAAGACTCTTAAGGTGCTTTCTATAGAAGAAAATGAAAAAGCTGTTGATATAGCTAGAAAAGGCAGTGTGGTTGGTGTAAAATTATCTGAAATTGTTCGTGAAAATGATCAGGTGTTTATGATTGTTCCTGTAGAAGAAGTTAAACATTTGAAGCAGAATTGATATTTGGAGAATAAATTATGAAAAAAGGATGTTTAGGTTGTCTTGGCTGCGGTTGTTTAATGCTTATATTAGCTGTAGTAATTCCTTCTGTCTGGTTTTTCCATTGGGCTAACACAGATGGTAGAAAGTTTTTAGCAGAAACTGTTCAACAGGTTACTGAAGAAGGCTGCAAATATGCTTTTGAACCTGAATCAGCAGCAGAAATAGCAAGTTTAACAAAAGAAATCAGAGATGACCTTGCCAGCGGAAAATTAGGAGTTATAGATTCTTATAAATATATAGCTGATAATTTACAGTCTGGCGAAAAAATCCAAGGTCAGCTTATTTTTGCTGTTTTATATAGGAATCTGACCGGTAGGGTTACTGTGGGCAAAGACAAAACTCCACTATTAGTTGATTCCGAAGGTGCTGAAGCAGTTAGAACAATCATGTATGCAATATCTCAGAACAAAATTAATGTAGAAAAAGCAGCTTCTAATATTGCACCTTTATTAGAAGATAAAAATAAAGTTAAGATTCAAAATGGTGTTGATTCTCAGTTTGAATCAAAAAAGATTAAAGAAAACATAACCAAAGAAGACATGCAAAAAGTTGTAGAAGCTCTTAAAACTTATGTCAAGGATAATAATCTTGAAGCTCCAGCAAAGGATGTTTCTGCAGATTCAATGGCAAAAGAGGAATTGATCAGGTTATTGAAGGGCTTGAAAAAGCTAAGTTCAAAATAAAGGCTGACTAACAAAAAAAAGACTTGCTTATAAGCAAGTCTTTTTTTTGTTTAATTTATGTCACGGGCCGTAAACACCCATCTGACAACCAGATTCCCCAGCGGTTAAACAGGGTGAATCCGAAGCATATCCGGCGGCTTGCGTCTGCAAGCGATAATCGAAGGTTGTTCCGCCAATGAATAATGGGTCTGTAGCTATGTTGCCAGGACCGGAAGCAGTCATTCCGTTATATGGATAAGACAGATTGTAAATATCATTATATTCAACAGTCGGAGAGGCTGTAGATTCTTTCATGTTTATTCCATACAAACCTTGTGAAAGGGTATTTGTATAAGTAATAATGTTGTTCTTTATTGTAGGCTTAGTAGGCGCAGCTATTTCTACACCGGTAATACAGTCTATTGTATTGTTTTCGAAGAAGTCTTCACCCATTAGAGATACGGCTGTTCCGCAGCTTATAAAAAGATTATTGCGAATATTTGAGCCAAAGGATACCATTCCGACGTCACAGTCTCTAATAGTATTACCCTTTATGTTAAGTGATGTAGACAAACCTAAGTCCATGCCCAAACCGCAGTAGCCAAACTCACATTTTTCGATGGATGGAGTAGAGCCGTCGCTTTTTATTCCTGTATCAGCAAACATAATTGTGCAATTTCTCATGATGTTGTCTGCTTGTGTTGTTCCATAGAATATCAGGCCACCCCAGCATCCTTTGCGTGGAAAACTATCGGCAGAAGTAAATACTACCGGTTTGGATTCGGTTCCTGAAGCTATTAGACCGCCTTGAATAATCAGTTCTGTCATTGTTGCACCAAGAGAATCTGATATTATAGATTCTTTTGCAAATCTGACTTCAACGCCTGGGTCTATTGTCAATAAAGAGCCGCCTTTAACTCTGATATCACCACAGATTATGTAAGGACTGTCGGCTGTTGTCCAGGTTCTGTTTTCATCAAGAATTCCAGGGGTTACTGCTGAATGTGTGTCTGTTGGCTGACTTTCGTTACCTGCCACGTCAACAGCTTTTAAATAGTAATAGTATTTTACTGCTATTTTCAAACCTTCATCTTTATAGGTTACAGCAGCTTCAGTATTGGGAATCGGCGAACCATTAACTTTTACAAAGGTTTCGTTGGCACCTTCTGCTCTATAAAGATTATAACCGGCCAAGTCTTCTTCTGTGTTGCTTATCCACATTAAATCCAGCTTTTCACTTTCTGTGGCAATTCCAACATAGAATCCTACCGGAGTTGCAGGAGCGTTTCCTGTTGGGGTTGTAAACTGATAGTCAGAAGATATGCCTTCGTTTCCTTCAAAGTCACGGCATTTTACTCTGAAATGGTATGTCATACCAGGTAAAAGGTTCTTAAGCTCTAAGATATGGTCTGTAACCATGCCTGTGTCGGAGGCTGACATGGTGTAAGCCAAACCAATAGAACCTGTAGCATAATCAATAAAAGAATCTGCGGCTTCATTGGTTGTCCATGTTATTGTGGCTATGTTCTCGGTCAGACTAGCAACTTTAACATTTGTTATCAAAGGTGGCAGTCCATCAGTTACTTTAAAGGTTAAATCACAGTTTTCTGTTGTTTCACCCTGAGCAACATTAACTATGATTATAACGGTTTTACTTGCATTTGTTGCTACAACTTTATATTGACCTGGTTCTAGGTTGGAAAGCATATACTTTCCCATATAGTCGGTGGTCGTTGAAGGATTTCCACCGTATATTTCCACTTTGGCACCAGAAAGAACTTTACCATTCGAATCATAAACTTTGCCTGTTATATTTCCACGAGCAGCTTTGGTATTCTTTACCTTTGTACAGCCACACATGGTTATAACCAGCATCATTGCCGAAATTATAGCAATGAGCTTTGTAAGGTTCTTCATAATGCCTCCAAAAATATTTGTATTAGATGATTCTTTTAATAGCTGTTGAGAAAATCAATAGCGCTAAACAACTGAGATATGCTTTTTCCTTCGTAATTTGGTTCAAGTTCTTTTGCATATTCAAGTTGTTCTTCAGATTTTTCTGTATCGCCAGTAGCAGCGAAAGCATAAGCTAGCATTGCGTGAACTTCTGCATTTGTTACGCCAGTAGCTCTTCCTGGGGTATAATTAAATCGTGGTTTGCTTTTGCCAAGCTGAACATAAAGAACCTGAATTGCTTCTTCCAGATCACTAAGGGAGCCTTGCTGTATATATGCTGCTCCTAAGCCTACTTTTGCATCATCACAAAGGTCTGCGGCTAATTGAAAATACTTCATGCCGTCTTTCAGCTTTCCGCTGTAAACTTTTGCCCAGCCAATACCATTATAAGCTTCAGCTTTTTCACTTTCTGTAGGACTTTCTGCAATAACATCGTTAAAGTGCTTTATTGCACTGTCATATTGTCCTTTTGAAAGGTAATCCCAGCCAGTATCGGTGTAAATATTACCTCTTACTACAGGTGTTCCGGTATCATAAGAACCTTTTCCTTCACCATTAACACCACCGCCGCTGCATCCTGTAATACCTAAGGCTAAAGGTACGGAAATCAGCAGCATTATGATTAATTTAAATTGGTTTTTCATAAAGCCTCCGATAATTATAGCTATCTTCATTATCGGCAGCTTTATTTTATAAATTAATAAATAAAAAAAGACCTCTCAACAAGGGGAGGTCTTTTTATTTGTCAGAAGTCTTATTATCTCAAAACAGCGAATTTGCCGCGTCTAGAAATCTTTTGACCATTTGCATGAACTTCAAGTCTATAGATGTAGGTGCCGTTTGCTATTCTCTTTCCTTTTTTATTGAGAAGATCCCAGCGAACAATACCTGTTGCTCTGTCGAAGTCTTCTGGACCAAACTTAGCTACCATATGGCCAGCTGAATCGTATATTTTTAATGAAGCAGAGTCTGGTGTTGCACCAAAATTAAACGCAAAGCTTATGTGGTTGCCTCTAGCAGGGCTTGGATAAGGTCTGAATTCACCTAAGCTTATTGGATTTGGAGCATTAACAGTTACTGCTCTAACAATACTGTTACCGGCTTTATCAGATACTTCACACTTGATTTCGTGCTTACCTTTTTTAAGGATCTGTTTTACTTGATAACTAAAGCTTCCGTCTTTATTCATTTCAACATCTTTTATTTGAATATCATCAATATAAAGCTTGAATGAATCTGTAACAAGACCTGAACCATTATCTACAAACTGACCCTTGATTTCTGGTAAGTTAGTATTGAGCTTAGCCTCGTTAGAAGGTGTCAAAGAGCTCATTCTCGGGGCTGTCTTATCAGCCATGAGAGCCAGACGGCCAAGACCAGTAATCTGTGCTGAAATCTTGTAGTTATTAAGTTCACCGCCCTGGAATACCCAGTTACCGTTAGCATCCTGACGATAAATATGAATTTTATCCATTGATGAAGTATCAATATTTTCACCGTTTACATCAGCAGTATAAAGCATGCATTTCTTTAATTTGACGCTGCTCGGGCCGATTTCATCAAGTCCAAGAACACCAACTAGTTCGGAATTCTTTTTCTGAGAAGTTTTGGTGCTGACACCGGCACTTGCGCTAACAGATGCATTAACTGTTGATTCTTTTGTTACAGAGAATGGAGATTCTAATGATTCTCTGTCAATGATATACACAGCAGTAGGTGTATATGTTGAGCTTTCTGCAGCCTTAAGACTTGCACGTCCAGATGAAGATGTAATATTTAATCTGGCAGAAGCATTTACATCTGCAATTATGAATTCAACAATATTTGTTCCTACTTTTCCATAAAGGTCAGTGCCAGATATGTTGATATAGGCTGAACCAGGATTTTCTTTATCTATTTTATAAGAGCCAGAATAGAATCTGTCTTTTAAGAAATTCATGGTTACAGGAGTGCTAACAGAATTCTGTTTAACACTGACACTGGGTGCTGTCTGCAGAGATTCTGAAGATCTTGTAATGATAGTTATTTCATACTCATTAGCAGGATTAGAGAAGAGCTTGGTTGTAAATGCTGGACCTGTATTTACAACTATAGTATGAGAATTGTCTGCTAGCATTGCGTTGCCTGCTAAGTCTGTAGCACTTTCAACAGCTATAACAGCATTCCCGTCATAAACAGCACTATTGTTTTTAGGTATAACAGTAGTACCTACCCAGGTATCACCACTGCAGCTAACCTTTTCAATTTTCATTACTTGTCCGCCTGCAGAAGTTAATGTGGCAGATACATCCATGGTTGAATCAATGGCTTCATTGAATCTTATATTAAAGGTTACCATGCCGGTAGATATACTGTTGGAACTACTTGGTGTAGGAGTTATAGAAACAATATATGGTTTAACAGTATCAATAATAAGCTTTCTTGTTGGAGAAAACTCACTGATATTGAATCCATCTGCACATTTTTCTAAAGATGCAACTCTCCAGTAGTAAGTTCCATCTTTAGGAAGGCTGAAAGATTCTTCTAAAGTAGTCTTTATATTGCCCTTTAATCCTGTATATTCTTGATTACTTATGTGATTAAGAACGTTGTTGAACGAAGAATCGTCAGCAATCTGGATTAAATATGCAGAAGCATCAGTAACAGAATTCCACTTAAAGCTCTGGTTTCGCTTATTAACAGTGTAATCTGCTAACGGAATAGTAAGATCAGGAGGACTAGGCGGAGTTCTGTCAACAGTGTAAGTGAACTCTTTTGCATCAGAAGTATTTCCAGCTCGGTCAACAGCTCTGAAATATACTTTGAAATTACCTTCATCTTTTTGAGAAATATCTATATTTAAAGTAAATGTAGCTGTTTTCGAAGGCAGTTTATCAACTTCTAATTCTTTCCATATTGCATTATTGAGGTCGTTAGCTTCTGTGTATTCAATTTTAGTAACAAGAAGATCGTTGTCAGAACCTTGGTCTTCTGCTTTAGCAACAACACTCAAAAGATTTTTACAGAATTTTTGACCATTTTGAGTTATTAATTCTATTTTTGGTTTCAAATAGTCAAATCTATATATCTTTTCAAATCTATACATATTCGGAACAGTAGTACCCACAGTTACATTATCAGCAAGAATAATTGTTGGTGTGAAATTAACTACACCAGTAGTTGTATCTGTTGGAACTGGAGGTCTAGAAACACTGAATTTATTTCCTTCAATTTTATGACTTGTCGGAGGGCCTCCAGCTGCAGGGAAAAGCCAAGTAAAAGAACTTACTGTTTTATTAATGCCTGAACCATTACTATTATACCAGGATGTATCACCTGGCATAACGGGTGAACTTGCCGTTTCTGGATACTGACCCCGATATTTTTCCAATATGTCCTTAGGTGCGTCTGACATTGTAATACTTAATTCGCTAGTATTTAAACCAAACCACACACCACTTGCAGTATTAACAGTTGGGTCATCATAACTTGGATTGGATTCAATAATTACAGGCGGCAGAGTATCGTAGATGAAACTGCTTGTAATTGCTGTTCCAGCAATACCTGTTGTTGATCTAGGAGTAACAGAAATGTAGTAATTACCATCATGGCTGCCATCTTCCAATAGGTTGCCATTGTGTATTTTTGCTACCAATGCATCTGTTATATCATCTCTTTTCTCACCAACTTCAACTCCGTTATATTTAACAGAAATAGTAGAGCCTGCATAACTTGGAGCTGTTCCACCAGTGACTGGAGAACCAGACAGAGTAACTCTTACGGAACTTGATGCAAGATCTTGATCTGATTTATTGGCTACTGATTGAGCAGGAGGGAAAAATTCAGCTGTGTCTGGCGCTGATTTATTCAGTGTGAACTTAACTGTTTTGGTTTCACCGGTGTTCCCTGCTTTGTCAACAGGAGTTGCTGTTATTGTATATTCGCCAGATGCAGTAAGAACTGGGAAATCAAAGTAAATTGTATCTTGGTTGTTGTTTGTTTTTTCACCAGTTACTTCTGTTCCTGTTGGATTAGTAAGCTTAAATATAAAATTAGTACTTGTTAAGTCTGGACCAGAACCTGTATCTGATGCGACAAGGACTAATCTAGTTATATCGCTGGCTATAGTTGGGTTATCACCATAAGAAGTAGTAATATCTACACCTGTATTATTGAAACTGATTCTTTCAATACCAGGCTTTGCTTTATCTATAAAAAGAGTAATTCCTGTTTTGCCTGTGAGGCTTTCTTTGTTTCCATTAGGAACAGCTTTATCAACAGCACTGGTAATAAGAGTGTGTTCTCCTTCTGAAAGACCATCTGGGGTATAAGAATAACTCCACGGAGAAGGATTCCCTGTCTGTAGTGGAACATTTCCAACCAGAGAGGGTTGACCATTGTCATTCAGATAGAGTTCTAGATAGTCTATTCCAGAACTGTTATCATTATCTACAATATTACCTTGAAGTGTAACTGTTGGCTGCGCATCAGAAACATAGACAGGAGATGGATTGGTAAAGCTTGAAGTTGGAGCTGTAGAGTCTATTTTCAATGATGAAGGATCAGTAGTGTGTGGGCTAAGAGTATTGCCGTAGGTGTCTTTAACATCTTTTATGCTTATTTGAGCAGGGCCATCTATAGATGCTCCACCATTATTAGGTATAGAGAAAGATCCACTTGCAACTCTACTGTTGCCTTCGAGCCATGATGTGCTAACACTGATTTTTCCGCCGCCGCTGCAAATAATTTCAACAGTAGGAGGTGTGGATCTATTACAATCCTGACTGAAAGTTATTTGCATGCTATGATTGCCTGAACCGAACATTACTGATTCTGGTGCAGGAACTGGATAAGCATTGTCGATTAATATACTGGAAATTCCTCCAGTAGCTTCACCGCTTTGATTAATAGTAACCTGAGCACTCTTTTCAGACTGATTGCCTGCAGCATCGAAAGATCTGAAGTAAATATTATTTGTTCCAGGATTTAAACTAACGTCAATGTCAGCAGAACCACCTGTATTTGTACTGATAATAGCTTGTCCAGGTTGTTCTGTGTCATTGTTGTAGGCTTTTACAGTAATTGGAAGTGATTTTTCTGAGGTATAATCATCTACAGTTACTTTGAATTTGTATGAAGTAGCATTTGTTTGAGTTGGTATACCTTCTGTTGAATAAGTTGGTGTTTTTGGAGCTTCTCTGTCTATTACTATGCTATATTCCTGAGAACGTGATATTTCTTGGTCAAGAGAGTCTAAACTTACAGCAACATAAGTATGATCACCTGGTTCTGGTTGAAGAACCACTTTCCAGCTTGTTTGAGAACAACTTACTGTGGTAACTTCAGTGCCTTTATCTAATATTCTTAATCTTGATACTCCATCGGGAGATGTCCCGCTCAGTTCTATGCTAGCAGCATTGGTTGGAGACGCAGGAGTACAACCAGTTATACTTGTTGAACCTTGAGCTGAAGTACCAACTTTGAATTTGACTGTTGTAGAACCTCGGTTAGCACCATTCTCAGGGATTGTTGCGTCATGGGCTTTAATATCTACAGTGTATTCTACACCGTTTGTAAAACTATCATTAAGAGGTAAATTATAAACGAAAGATTGAGAAGTGGTTATGTTTCCTTCTAATGAAGCACTAACATTATTACAGGTAACGGAATCAATAGTAACAGTTTCATTAGATTGTATTTGTATGCGAACAGTAGAGTTTTGAGAAAAGGGAGCATTGACTACAGTAGCTGTTAGTTCTGGACTTAAAGTATCGACTATGAAAGCAAGACTTTGACCAGTACTATTTCTTTGTCCATTATCTACTACTTCAACGGTAACCTGCTCAGCAGTGCCGTTTGTATCTCCCCAATTGGCAGCAGAAATACTTGTTTCGTGACTTCCCTGATTTATGGAAGAATCTGATAATATAATGGCGCCATTTCTTTTGTATCTTACAGTAAAAGGTGTTGAATCACCTTGCCAAGTAACTTTTAAACCGATATTGGCTGCTCCGTTCAATCTATTATTTGTTGCATTACCACCAAAATTTGTTTCTACTGCAACATTTTGAACTGGTACGTCTGCTAGAACAATAGATGTAACGCAAGTGAATAATAAAAGCATTATGCAGAGCATAAGCTTTTTGCTGCTTTGGCAAAGCCTAAATATATTAGTCTGCCCCATATTAGTTTGTCTCCTGTTCGCCTTAACGGGCTTTTTTTGTTATAATATCACCCCTAAAATCGGCAGATTGTTCAAATAATTTAACAAAAAAACACAGACTTGATATTTTTTTGTGCCCTTTCAACAATCTCTATTTAAGAGCTTTAGAGAGCCCGCAGCATAAGACTGAAATATAATAAACTCAATGCACCAAATTGAAGTTTAATTCAGTATATGTTAATGTAACATTATATGAGTAATAAACACATAAAATCAATAGTAATAATTATATTTTTTATTTTTGCATTTTTTATTTGTGGATGCGGGGGCACGTCGTCCACCAAAACCTTAAGTCAAGGCTCTTCTCAGACTTATGATGAATTTTCTACTGGTAAAATAAAAGGCAGAGTTGTTGCATCCGATACTGGCGTTGCCTTGAAAGGTGCAATTGTTGAAGCTTACCAGTGTCAGGCTGTGACTGATGAAAATGGAAACTATGTTCTGGAAGGCATACCTGCTGGAGACCACTTCGTTACAGTTAGACTACAGGGTTATAATGCTTCCGTTGTTAATGAAGTAAGAGTTTTTAACGGGCAGGTTACTGAGAATATTAATTTTTCATTAGGCTATGCTACTAATGAATACACTTCTGATTTTCAGGTTCTTTCTTTGAATCCAAGATGGGGCACCGATGGAGACGAGATAACCATTCTCTGTGCCGGATGTGGCAGAAAACCTGGCAGAGTTACTATTAATGGTGTTGATGCACAGATTCTAGATTGGAACTCATCTAATGATGGCAGAATAAAGATTTATTTGCCTGCAAAAGTAGAGTCTGGACCTGTAAAAGTTCTTATAAACGATGAAACTTCCAAAGAAGTTAACGCCATTAATTTTATTGCAAGACCTGTTATACTAGGGGTTCACCCAAATATTGCCAGCGGCGGTCAAACTGTAGTTGTCAGCGGAAGAAATTTCAGTCCGGTTTACAGCAGAAATAAATTTCAGTTGAATGGACAGGATTGTTTTACAATAAATGAAGATTCTTCAATCAATAATCAGAAAGTTACTTTACCTGCTAATGCTAGAACGGGTTTTCTGACCGTAAAACTTGTTAACCCGGGAGAATATTCCATTGATGGCATTGGTTCTGCAACAATAACTGTTGCACCAAGACTTGTGTATATGACGCCAAAACGGTCTTTACCTGGGGCACCGATAACATTATACGGATATAATTTTGGTGATAATCCTGCTAATTTTAAGATTATTGTAGGCAGTTTCGAATTGACTCAGGCTGATATAATCAGTCAGACTGATACAACCGTAACTTTTAAGGCTCCAGATAATAATGTTGTTGCTGCAGGAACTTCTGTTGATGTTGCTGTTCAAGTAAATAATGCAAAAAGCAATACATTAAAATACACTGCTTATAATAATATAGGAACGACTATAAGTGATTACGGAATATATGATTTCTCAGCAGTTTCATTTGATAATAAATTAAAACTGGCCCAGTTGAAACCCAATGAAGTTATAGCATTCGTCAGCACTCTTTCTGGAAATTACAGTCAGAATTTTTCAGATGATTTTTCTTATTATGTTGTTTCTTCTTATTTGGGCGGAAATACTGAAGCGGTGCCGGATTTGCCTACCAGCATGAGAGCCTCTGAATATGCTTCCAGATTTTCAGCAATCAGTCATTACTCTCAGCCAACCAATAATATGGTTATGCCGCGAGTCAGTCCTTCTGTTGATTTAAGAGCTTCTATGGCAGAACCTGCTTCTGGAACAATAGAAGTTTTTGTTAGAGATTTTACAAAGCCTTCTCCTTATGACGCAGCAAACGATTTGCTGCAGACAGGTGTTTTGGCTGCTTCTACAACTCATGCTCTTGTCTATTTGGAAGAAAATGTTGAAGGAATAAATCGGGAAGACTGTTTTAAGATAGGTGAAACTTTTGATAAATCTTATGATTCTATTGCTACAGCTTTTGGCGTTTTAGATATTCCTGAAGGCAATATAGACAGTCAGACAAGAATAGTTTTGTTTATAACAGATAAAGTAGATGCTAAACCTGATCAGGCAGCTTATTTTGATCCGCGAGACAAGCAATTACAGCAAGTAAATACCAATGGAACAGAAATTATTTTTGCGAGCCCGACTCGTTTTAAAAATTCTCCTGAAGAATTTCATGCAGAACTTTGTCATGCTTTGCATAATATGTTCTATTATAATCAGCGATGGGATACTCCCAGAGCCATTTATTACGGAACAGACTGGCAATGCGCCGGCCTTTCTCTTATGGCCAGACAGCTTTCTGGCAGAGGTTTTTCAAATGGTAACAAGGTAGATATTGCCAGAGTTAAAAATTACTTGGTTAATCCGGAAAAAACAAAACTTAATGATTGGCCTGAAAGTTTGACCGGTGGAAACTATGGAATGCAGTTCTTGTTTACTCAATATCTTTTTGACCGCTGCGGAGGATGGAATACTGTTAAATTGCTTGAAAGCGGTCGCAGTTTTGGTGTGAAGACCGGCTTAGAAGATATTGAAATGAATATTTTGCCGAGCGCTAATCCGGCAACAACAGGTCTAAGTGCATTCTTTAATGATTTTTGTCTTGCTTTATACTGTGACCACCTTGGCTTATCAGAAACATTCCCAGGCTATGATTCTAAAAAATATAATTTTAAGAGTATTTCTTTAAGAAGCAATACTGTCACTGGTTTAAGAGGAAAATCTTTGAATGAAAGTCCTGTAAACAAAGTCGTTTATCAGATTCCTGCTTTTGGCTGTTCTGCTTTGGTTTATAACAGTGGTAACTGGGGTGACTTGGAATTTGAAATAAGTGTAAAACCAAGTCAGGGCACTTTTAAAACCTGGGTTATTTATTATTCAACTGAACAAACCCAGTAAAGGCTCTTTCTAGAGGTTGTCCGAAAAATAGAATTTTGATGAAAAATCAGTATTTATTTGTTTGTAGCCTACCCATTATCATAAACGTATAGATTTTTCTTATCTCTCATTTCTTTCAAAAGCGGACAGTTGCTTGCTCAACCTTATTCTCCTCCGCGGTCTCTGTTAATTTGTATCTTCGGATAGACTTTGAGGGAACGAGCCTTGTGCGGAGAATAGAGGTCTCGCGTCTACTGTCCGCTCACTCACCACCAACCACTCACCACGCCAAGCTTCGCTTGGCTATTCACTCTGTGTAGGCAGAACAATCTTATTTGGATATAAAAATTAGTTTTCGGACAATCTCAATAAAGGAGGAAGGATAATTCACCATTTAGACAGTTTCTTGTAAAAGGCTATTATAAAACAGAAATAAAAAAGCACTATAACTATTGTTATAGTGCTTTTTTAAACTGGGGTGGCAGGACTCGAACCTACGAATATCTGCTCCAAAGGCAGACGCCTTACCACTTGGCGACACCCCAATATCACCTTGAGTGATTTGTGGATTTTATCATAATTATGGTTAATAATCAAGAGAAGTTTTTATTTATTGATTTTAACTCAAAGATTATCGTTTTTTATTATTTGATAATTCTTCCTTTTTTAAAAAATAATAAACTCCTACTATTGCAAAGAGAATAGTGAACGGAATAATAACCATATATGCTGTTGTAAGTGAGCGTTTACGATTATCAGCAGCTTCTTTTCTTTCTTTGATTTTCTTTTTTAGTCCGTGCTGTAAATGAACAAGTCTTTTTCTTGCATTAGGATCTTTTACATTCTTTATGACAGATTCTAATTTTAATAAATCTTCATCATTGAAAACAGTATCGTTGGTGTTCATTTTCTATCTCCTATTCTTTATTGTTTTGAAGCAGCTGAAGTTGAAGCCTGGTCAGCGAAGTTTGTTCCTAAGCGTTGGTCGAGTTTTTTAACCTGTTCCATATTCAAATTCATAGTTTTTAATCTGCCTAAAATGCTTCTTGAATCGTTGAGGCGACCCATCTGGGCATAGCGGTCTGAAATATAGAACATACTGTCTGGATCTAAGAAAGTAGTGTTCATAGCTTTCTTGTATTCTGTTAATGCCTGATTTGGCTGATTTGCCGCAAGATAAAGGTCACCAATCTTTATGTAAGAAGCAGGGCTTTGCTGGTCGGCATTTTGAACATGTCTGTATGATTCCATGGCTAAATCAAATATTTTCATTTGTTTATATATATCGCCCTGGAGCAAATAAAGGTTGTTATTGTCGGCTTGTTCACTTATAGCACCTTGAACAACAGCCAGTGCTTCGTTGTTTAATCCTTCCTGCATTAAAGCTTTGGCCATTGGTTCAATAGCTCTAGGATCATTTTTGATTGCTTTGCTGTCATATTCAGGGAAACCTTGGAACTGGTCTGGATAAGTTGTTTTAACCTGTTCAGAAATCTGAGAAGCCAGACTGTGCATTCCAACTTCTGAATAGCTATTAGCAACTGCCCTAAGAGCATGTATGTTACGAGAATCAATTTTAAGGGCTTTTAGGAATATTGCTGCTGCTATATTGGGTTTGGAAGTTGCGGTATAGATTTTCCCCAAATTCATCATTGCATTAAAATTATTTGGTTCATTAACTGTAATTTGTCTGAAAATTCTTTCAGCTTCATAATAATTACCGCTTCTAGCATATTCTAATGCTTGATAGTAATCTGGTGAAGGCATTTCGCTGACTTCATGAGGCATGAGAGGGTTATCGTTGTCTATGGTAATAACTCTTGCGTTTGCATCTTCTGCGCTTACTGATGGAATTCCGCTGTTTACTGCGGAAGCTTGAAGTTCAGGGTCTTCACCCATTGCTCTGAGTATTCTGGCTGCATATGGATCAGATGAGTTTAAACTGCCTTTTGTAAGGTTCCAAAGAGCGGCGGCTTTGTCTTTGCTGCCTTTTTGAATATAGTTCATACCAGCAAAATATCTGAATTTATTATTGAATGGCTGCTGTTTTAAGGCTGATTCATAATAATTACTTGCTTCATCTAGTTTTCCGCTTTCTGAAGAAAGCTGACCTAAGTAGAATAAGGCATCTGCATTAGAAGAATCTTTAGCCAAAACTGATTTCCAGGTTTCTATAGCACCGTTAAAATCACCTTTTCTAGCTAATGACTGACCACGTTCGTTCATTAATGCTAATTTATCCGGGTAGCTGTTTTCTATTTTGGTTAGAATATCTAGAGCAGAATCACACTGTCCTTTATTGTTAAGACATTTTGCATAAAGAAATTGACCTTCAGATGAATCTGGAACAAGGGCATTATATTTTTGTATTGCTTGAAGAGCTTCATCAATATTGCCGAGACGTTCGTTTACTTCTGCGAGTTTGTAGTAGGCTCCTGTTTCATCTGGGTAATTATCTGTGCAGTATTCCAAGAGTTTCTTTTCTTCTGCATAATTACCTGATTTTTCAAAGAATTTGATTCTTTCGTTTATTGCTTCAATAGAAAGATTAGAATTATTTATAGGACTAAAAGAAATGGATGGCATATCGCTGCTGCTTTCAGAGCTGCCTAGAATAGCAGCAGCTTCTTTGTTGTTCGGGTCGATTCCAAGAGCTTTGTTGGCCATTTCTGCTGCTTCGTTTGTGTCACCCATTTTTTGGAGCAGTTTTGCATAAAGAACCATGCATTCAGAGTTTTCTGGATTTGAGTTGACAAGCTTCTTTAAAAGTCTTTCTGCTTCCATGAGTCTGTCATCATCAATATATAATTTTGATAATTCCAGTCTTAAATCAATATTGTTTCTTAAAAGATTGGCGCCTTCAGTTAGAACAACTTCAGCATCATAACTGTTGTTTTCTTTCAGCATCTTCTGAGCAGAAGCAATATAGATGTCTGACAGTGCTTTTTCGGTCTTTGATGGTTCGTAATCTTTTTCCATCAGCTTTTTATAAAGGGAAATGGCATCCGTATATTCTTTTTTATCTACAGATTCCTGTGCTAATGCTTCGACGCTTTTGCAGTATTCTCTTGAATAATTAAGATTGTCTGGAACTAAAGAACAAGCGGTTTCCAAGCTTTTTCTAGCGGCTCTATAATTCTTTTGCCCCATAAGAGCTTGACCAAGCAGAAAGTGGGCACTGGCGTCATTGGGCTTATCAGAGATTCTTTTTCTTGAAAGTGATTCAACGGTATCGTAATCTTTGTTGTCTAAGGCTGTTCTTGCTTCAAGAGATTTACCCCAGTCTGATTTTTCAGATTTTTCTGCTGATGAAGAACTGGAAACAGGTGATACAGGATTCTTCTTTTTGCCGGAACAACCGCCAAGAGTTGTAGAAACAATAGCCGCAGCTATTAAAAAAGTTATTAATCTTTTGAACTTTATCATAATAATTTCCCTTAATTAAAACAACTCACTTATAGAGCGTCTTTCAAAAATTCTTTTAATGGTTTCACCTATTAATGGTGCTATAGATAGAACTTTTATCTTGCATTTTTCTATTTTATCAGGAGGTATAGGAACTGAGTTTGTTGTAACCAGTTCTGTAACCGGTGAATTAGAAATGCGGTCTACTGCAGGTTTTGAAAGCAAGGCGTGGGTGCAGCAGGCAACAACGGAAAGAGCACCGTTGTTAAGCAGGCTTTCTGTAACAGTTGTTAGAGTTCCTGCTGTGTCAACGATATCGTCAACTATTATACAATGCTTGTTGTCTACATCACCAACTACATTCATAACTTCAGCATTATTGGCTTCAGGACGTCGTTTGTCTATGATAGCCAAAGGCAGATTCAGTCTGCGGGCGAAAGAGCGGGCTCTTAAAACGCCGCCGGTATCTGGTGATATTATAACATGATTTGTTAAATCACGTTTCATAAAATACTCTGATAAACGTTTTGAAGCAGAAAGATGGTCGACGGGAATATCGAAAAAGCCTTGAATTGCCGGGTCATGCATGTCTACTGTTATTATTCTGTCTGCTCCTGCACAGGTAATAAGATTGGCTACGAGTTTTGCTGTAATTGGTTCTCTACCCTGGCTTTTCTTTTCCTGACGGGAATAGCCTAGATATGGCATTACTACATTAACGCTAGCTGCTGATGCTCTTTTTAAGGCATCTATTGTTATAAGCAGACGCATCAGATTTTCGTTTACTGGATTACAGGTTGGCTGAATAACAAAAGTGTCGCATCCTCTGACTGACTCATCTATTCTGCAGTAAATTTCGCCGTCTGCGAAAGAGGAACGCACCATTCTTCCCTGATGAATATCAAGAAATTTGCAAACCTCGCGGAAAAGAGCATCATTAGCGCCGCAAGAAAAAATTTTTACTCTTGAATGATTCATTCTTTTAGCCTTCTACAGAGGTAAATGGTGATATTTTGTTTTCGTTGTTGATATTTGTATTTTCTACAATACAGAACTGCAGTCTTGTATCTTTTTGAACTTTTACATTGTTCAGTTTGACGTATGGTCCTATTACACAGTTGCTTTCAATTTCTGTAGAACCGTAAATCATGCATCCTGGTTCTATAACTGTATCTGGAGCAATTTTTACCTTAGGTCCAATGAATGTCTGTTCAGGACAGGTTATAGTAACACCGGAATCCATCAGCTTATTCAATATCTGCTTTTGAAGTATTGAACTGACTTCTGAAAGGTGCTGACGGCTGTTTATTCCTAATGTGGATGATTCATCCTTTTCTATAACGGCTACTATCTTTTTGTTCTGATTAACAGCCATTTCTATTAGGTCGGTAAGATAATATTCCTTTTGTTTGTTATTGGGTTTAAGATTGAATATGTTATTAAACAAAAACTCTGAATTAAAGAGATATACAGCCAGATTGACCTCTTTTATTTCAAGTTCTTTTTCTGTGCAGTCTTTGGCTTCGCGAATGGCTGCAACATTCCCGTCTTTAGAACGAATTATGCGCCCATAATTACCAGGTTCTTTCATAACCAGAGTCATCATTGTGATTGCTGGTTTTTCCTGATTGTGGATTTCTACCATTTTCTTTAAGGTTTCTACTGAGATGAGGGGAGTGTCTCCGCAAACAACCAGCAGGTCTTTTGGACGTTCTAAGTTAGATTTTGCATAGCACTGAACTGCATGACCTGTTCCTAATTGTTCTTTTTGTTCTGTATATTCAATAGAACCGTCATTTATGTCTTTTAATGAGGCTTTAACTATTTCGCTTTTGTAACCAGTAACTAGTATGGTTTTGTTGCAGCCCACAGATTTTACTGCATCTATTACATAAGAAACCATAGGACGGCCTAGTATTGGGTGAACTACCTTAGGTAATTCGGATTTCATTCTAGTTCCCTTGCCAGCAGCAAGAATAAGAGCATGTAATTCACTTGACATGGGGTTAAACCTCACCGTATATTTTTAGCTATTATACACGGTTTTGGTAAGTTTTGAAACAATATTTCTTTTAGAAGTTATGCTTTGCGTTGAGAATTGTTGGAAGGGTAAGAAGGGTAGAAGTTTTACGCTTTACTGTGAGAAGATTGCCATAGCCAAGCTCCGCTTGGCGTAGTTGTTGTATTTGGTAGTTATTGCCCTAAAGCCTCCATTTGAGAGCTTGTTCGAAAACTACTTTTTAAATTCATATTAGATTGTGCTAATAGCCTGCACATTTGTCATAAAAAGTATAGCGTATGGGCTTTAGCCCTGAAAGCTATACGTTTATGACAATGGGTAGGCTACAAACAAATAAATACTGATTTTTTCATCAAATTTCTAGTTTTCGGACAAGCTCTTGAGGGGAGGTGTTTGCGTAGCAATCGGAGGGGCTTTTGAACACCAAACCCTCATCACCAATCACGCCAAGCTACACTTGGCTCTCAATTCGAGATCATCGGTCTTAGTCTTATAGTCATATTTCTGCTTAAATTCAAGTCTCTTCTTATTTCTGCAGAATGGTAGCCGTCAGCAGCCGCAAAAATATCTGCTGTAGTAGTGTTGTTGGGAAGATTAAAATAGAAACTTCCATCTTTTCCTGCTGCAATAGCCTGTTTATTTGCTGAAATAAAAGCATTTTCAATAGGTTTATTGGTAAGGCTGTCTATTATTTGTCCAGAAATAATACAATTCTTTTCTTCGCTTTTTTTGTTGGTAAGCTTATTCGCCAGTTCTTTAGCCAGTTCTTTAGAAGTTAGTTCGTTTGGGTTTTCAAAACCTTTTGAAAAGTTAAGCGGATTATATTCAAAAGCTATTGTTGGTTCGTCACTATATGATAAAAATCTGAAAAGCTGTTTAGCAGGGTAGCAGTCTGGGTTTGTTTTTCTCAAATATTCTGTAAGTCTCTGCAGATAAGAAACGACTTCAAGATTGTGCATGCTTTTATTTGGTCTGAAAGTATTATCCGGATATCCGTTCATTATCTTAAGCTTTAAAACTTTTTCAATAGACTTGTGCTGTTCTTTCGAAATATCAGAAAATACAGGCGCAGATTGGTTGTTGGCGCTTATTGAAGAGTCATCGAGAATCTTTTCCATTAAGACAGCCATATCTAGTCTGGTTAAGTATTTGGAACTAGTTGGAAAAGTAAATGCTGATAAGAAGACGAAAACAAGGCATAGAAGAATTAAAGCAAATATTTTAGTTGCTATATTTTTCATAATTGCCTTTTTCATTGCTTATTCTGCTGAACCTTCCATATACCAGGTTTTGCCGTCACGATAGAAATTAACATTGGTTTTTACTGCTATAGAACAAATTGCATTAAATGGGTCTTCTGACTGAAGTTCAATAGAGAATGTTTCAGGAAAATTGCCTTTGAAGTGAAGATCCATACCTGCCTGTGCTGCAATTTCTGAAACCACCGGCTTAAACGGTGCATTTTCTAAGCTTAAAACAACAGGTGCAAATTTATTTTCACTTGGGTGCATCAGCGAGTTAGATGGCTGATGAAGCTTATTCAGGTTTTCTTTAACAGAGAGTTTTAAAACAACCTTATTATCAAGATATTTTATAGATGGTATACATTCTGGTTTTAGGAAAAATCTTGCCTTTACCTTTTTCTGAGAAACAGGCTTAGAGTTTTTATCAGTATTTTTATCACCAGAAATAAGACTTAGATAGCCGAGTTTTACGTCTCGGCTTGCAAAAGCTTTAGTTTTTAAGGATTCTGCGATTGTGGATTTATCAAATTCGAGAATAAAGCAGTTTTCAGAACCTTTTAAATAGGGAACAACCTTTGTTGCTTTAGATAAATCTATGTTTATCAGGGTTTGATTATCTGATTCTACAATATTGATGTCTTTTATTTCAGACAAACTTGGATAGGCTCTTGTAACACGCCATGAAATAGCAGAAAGAAGAACCATTATATAAAATATGTATATATATTTATGTTTCATTGTTTGCTCTCCTTTTTATCTGTTTAATTAAACAAGGTTTGTTCTAGTATATAAAAGCTCTGAATTCTGCTTGTATCAGTTATTTCAGAACTGTTAGGCTTTAAAAGCCTTAGCTTGTTGTTCAAATTTTCTATAGAAACCGGTTCGTTACTAGAAAAATAAGCGGCTTTAGAAAATTTGATGTTTTGGTATTTTGAAGCTTGGTTAAGTGCATGGTTCCATTCTGAAGCAGAAATCTGTTCATAAGGTGCCAATTCAATATTTTTTCTGAAGCTGATAGCGTCTATATCAAGCAGATTTTTGCAAACAGTATAAACGGGGTGGTCTAAAGAAACGTCTGTAAATCTTGTTTTAGCAAGATGTATTGTATTGACGTTGGTATATAGCTTGTATCCACTAAGTAAAGAAGCTGCCAGCAGAATAAATGCTGAAGCAATTACAGCTTTATAGGTTTTGTTTTTTGTTGGATAAAAGATGCGTTTTAAGCGGGCGAGAATTCTTACTTTTGTTTTGTTTGATAATCTGTTGTCGTTGGAAATAGAGTTATTCTCAGCTTTTAAAACAGGCTTAAGAATTACTTTTTCACGAGCAGAACCGCATTTGCCGCAAAATTTTGCTGCAATGACTTTGTTGAAGGCGCCGCAATGGCTGCATTGCCATTCAATGCCCGATAAATTGTTTCCATGGTTTACATTCATGATTAGCTAGCTCTGTAAAAAATATCGGCATTTTTTTTGGCTGATAATAGAACTTTATATATATATTTGAGTTGCTAATCTTTTCTTTTAATCAATAGGCTGCTGGCTCAGATTTTCTCTTGTAAGCCCTAAAGAGTGCATGGTTCTATAGAAAGTAGCTTTGTGAATTCCTAAAATTCTAGAGGCTTCAGTGATATTTCCTCCAGCTAAATTGTAGGCATCTATTATTTTTTTCTTTGTAATATTTTTGCCTTTGGAAGGTAAAGGAACCACATTTGGCGTATTTGTCGTCTGATTATTATGACCTAGCAGAATTGGCTGACGGTTTGGCGGAATAATAACATCATGGTATTCCTGGTCCCTAGCGTATTGTGCTGCAATCTGTCTTTCCTGGAACCAGTCGGTTAGTGAACGCAAGCCGATAACATCAGTCTGGTTTTCGGCAAAAAGCCTTTCAATCAGATTTCTAAGTTCTCTGACATTGCCGGGCCATCTGTATTGAGAAAGAAGGTGTATCGCGTCTTTAGTTAAGCAGGCTACATTTCTTCCATATTTTTTGTTTAACAGCCCGATAAAATGCTGAATTAAAGGTTCTATATCTTCTATGCGTTCTCTAAGAGGCGGTACATGAATATGAAGTGCACTTAATCTATAGAATAAATCAGAACGGAAAGTTCCTGTTAAAGATTCTTTTTCAAGATTATGATTAGTTGCCGCAATAACTCTTACATCAACTTTAATTGGAGTTTCTGAACCAACTCTTTCAATTGTTGAGGTTTCTAAAGCTCTTAAAAGTTTCGCCTGGGAAAGCGGAGGCAGGTCGCCTAATTCATCTAAAAATAAGGTTCCTCCGTTTGCTCGTTCGAATCGGCCTTTGTGAGACTTTATAGCTCCGGTAAAAGAACCTTTTTCATGACCGAATAGTTCACTTTCAAAAAGTGTGTCAGTTATAGCAGAACAGTTCATAGTAATGAAAGGACCATTGGCTCTTCTGCTTAATTTATGAATTGAAGAGGCTATACCTTCCTTGCCTGCACCGGTTTCTCCTGTTATTAATATAGGAGCATCTGATTGAGCATACATTGCTACTTTTTTAAATACCTGGCGTATTTTCTCAGAAACACCAACCATGTCAAAAAAGTCGCTCTTATCCTGTATGGTTGGAGGAGGAAGCAGCAATAAATTTTTTTCTGTGTCAATTCTGTCTGTCATACGGAAAGAAATACTACAATCATTTTAATAAAATTTCAATTCTAGAATTTTATCGTTCATAATTTTTAAATATTTGTCGAGTGAAAATTGACCTTTAATCCTTATTGATTTTTCAAATAGTGAATAATGAAAAAAATAAGTAAAAAAATAATCTTAACAATGCTTTTTGCTTTGACTTTTATGATAAGTTCAAAGCCATTAATTACTGCTGCTCAGACTCAAGAACCTGATGAAAATGTCAGCTTTGAGGGTAATGCTCATATTAAAGCTTTTGTTGAAAGCACAAGAAAAGATTATTTTGATAAAGTTTACAGTTACACTAATCCAGTACCAAGATACGAAAAAAAACAATATGATAGAAGTTTTTATGGAACAGATTCCGATTTGGACTTTACCTTAAAAACGGATATAAGTGATGTCAGCTTTTTGGATTTCAAAGAATCTCTATATATAAGGCATTATAATAGAGAAGATCCTATGAGTCTTGATTATACCTCGAACAAATACAATGAAATAGACCATAATTTCCGTATGACTTTCGGCTTAGCCGCAGGACCACATGATTATATACAGCTTGAATATATAAACAATATATATGATGGTGGTGAATTCGAAAGCTTAGATTACAGATCGAACATAGGAAGAGCTTTGGTAGCTCATGATTTTGACGAAAGAACCTGTCTTGCTTTTACTGGCAGTTATGAAGAAAGAGAATATACTTCAGACAGAGTTATGGATTATAGAGAAGGCCGTGCAGGAGTTGAAGTATCGGGAATTATTTCCAGTCGTAGCGAATATGTTCAAATCGCCAACTCATCAAGAGGTGAAAAATCAACTTTTGAAAAGGTTCCTGGCGCTATGGCTGCTCGGAATGCAATAGATTTCTATACTACTTATGTAAGAAATCCAAGAGATGATGATCCAACTGCAAAATATGTCTTAAATCAGACTCGCGGTGAGCTTTATATGAAAGCTTTCGGTGAGATTGCTCAGCGTGAAAGAATCAGACTTGATACTGATTGTAATGAAATTGTCGGTGGTTTTGAAACTATTTATAAGAGTACCGACAATATGAGGGTCATATTTAATGAAATATATACTGATCAGGATTATGATAGAGAATCTAATGTTAACGATTTTCACGATGGCTATTCTAATTATGCTGCCATGACAGTAGATTATGACTGTACAAAGAATTACTCTCAAAGTTTTACTTACAGCCACGAGTTCTATAAGTATAGACATGCAGCAAATCAGAACAATAAAGCTAATTCTGTAACCTATGAAAGCTTATATTGCGGAAAGAATTACCGTACAAGCGTAATTCTGGGTTCGGTAAAAAGGGAATACTATAATACCGGAGTATATGCTCCTGACGAAACAGAAAGACGTGCAGCTCTCTGCTGCGATTACGATATTATGGAATCATTGGTATTTAAGTTTAAGGCAGAATATGCTGACCTTAATTATCATGATATGCAGGATGAATTGTTCTCTAACTACAAGAGAAAAACATGGAGAATTGCTCTTGAAAAAGGGTTAGGCGAATGCCTCTCCTTCGAAACTGCTTACCAGAACAATATTGAAAGACATAAAGTTTTCAATCAGAATAATGTCGAAGAAAAAACTGTCGGCGTAAGTCTTATTGGAAAATTTTAAAAGTAAAAAAAATTACTCATTAGCTTACTTATTGAAAAGCTTTTTTTTAGCGGCTTTTGACAAATCTGGAGTAATTTTTTAAATAAATCCCAACAAGTACACAATTAAAAACTAGTAATATAAAAAATGTTGTGATAAAATAGTGCTACTATGGTAGCGATAGCTTTTATTGGAACTATACAGCACGAAATAGCAAAAGATGCTGTTCGTAAGCTTGTTGATACCGTAAAAGCTAAAGCCGCAGGCGATTCTATAATCGTTTGTAATGCCGATGGTTTGTTTTTAACTTCATCAAAACTTGGTGAACAGTTAGAAATGCTCTTTGATAACGGAATTGATTTGGTCATGGTTGGAGAACAGGCAATAAGCCGAAACTGCTGCCGTTCAGTTCTTGCAAAGTCTGATTGGCCAGTATTAAGAGGTTTTAACCTACCGGGGTCTACTGCCCTAACTAGCATTAAATGTTTAAATCACAAAGATGAAGCTTTTTGGTTTATAAGTACTTGCGGACAAAAAGGAAAAATATCCGTCGATAATTCCTATATAAAATTAGATGAATTTTTCCAAAACAAAAACGATGATTTGCCCGTAATTATTAATGAAAGTTGTTCAGATTTTAAATATTTGCAGGCCTTAACCTGGAGATATTCAAAAAAAGGATGTACTCTTCTGATATTTGGTTCTGGAACAGGTTTTATGACAATGCCTTCTCTATATGCCGAAAATAACTTTTTACTCTGTGATACGGGTTCGGTTGCTTCCGAAAATACAATTTTTGGTATAGAACCTGAATTGTGGTGGAAAAAGAATATAGATAGACGCGCACTTACATTGCTTCCGAAATGGGGAGCTCTTAAATGCGACTACACAGTAGTAAGATTTGATAAAGGTAAAATCACTGATTATTTTGTAGAAGCTGTCAGAATATGACTAAATGTTTC
>JAFXRA010000350.1 GCA_017526725.1 Candidatus Rifleibacteriota bacterium | reverse complement strand
CTCCTCTAATCTCTAACCTCTATTCTCTAATCTCTTTTAAAATAAAAAGCCCATACGCTATACTTTTTATGACAAATGTGTAGGCAATTAGCACAATCTAATTTGGACTTAAAAATTAGTTTTCAGACAGCTCTATTTAAAGGGGATTTATAATTATCGCTTTTGCTTTTGGCGCCATTCAAGTAGTCGCATAACATCACGGGAATACTTATTGGTTCTTGTTTCTTTTGTGTGTATTCCGATACTATCTAAAGCTTCTCTGACCTTAGTTGAAAGAACCTGAACATCAGAAACAAAGGCAACCTTTGCTTTTTCAAGGAATTCGATGGTTTCTTTATTTTCTGTAGTATTAAGTTCTGTATTAATTGCTGAAAGAACGTTTCTTTCAAATTCAACTTCTATTTCAGAAAAAGAACCACACCAATAAGAATCAATTTCATTTTTTACTCTTCTTTTTAATCTTTTTGACATCGGTTCAACTGTTTTGCCGTTTGATGATGTAACAGCTTCTGATAGACGATATAATTTAAGTATGTCAGCAGAATATATGTCGACAGTATCAATAGTATTCAAAATTGATTGATTATAATTGCTTGTAGCTCCAAAGCCTTTATCGCCGCTTATTTTCCCAAATTCGTTATCAAGGTTTAGATGAATTCTTCTTCTTGTAGCAACGTGAACAACAACTGGTTTAAGTTTTATTTCTCTGTCCTCTTTAAGGTTCTTGGCTAAAAATTTAGCGTATTCATGACAAGGGTAGGGATTAAAATTTTTATATTTACCATCTAGAGCATATCCTATAAACTCATCAAATGGCCATGGTGGAGGTGGAGCAGAATTATCAAGCTTGAATGGCATTGATTCATTTCTATATTCAAAACGGCTTTCGACAGACCATGAGATATCTGACTTAACCTCTTTGTTTTCAACAGCCTGACCATAAGACTTAAACTGATATTCACATCTATGAGGCATGTTTTCCTTATCTCTGTTGCCAAGTAGATACTTCATGAATGCGTTTTTGGAATGCCATCTGTAACGAATTCTATAAACACAGTTAAGTTTTTGGTTTATAAAATCGTCAGTATCAAGATAAACGTCTATAAAACAGAATGTGCCCATTCCAACAGTGCCGACAGTATAATCTGTGCCGGTTAGAAGAGGGGCTTTCCATAGAGATTTATCTTCTACGGCCTGTTCAAGTTTTTCTCTGATTACGTTTAGTATATAAGCACTTTTTGTGAGTATCCAAGGGTCTTTGCACTCTATTTCATATTTCAATTCATCTTCTACAAGAGGCGGAGTGCCACATGGGTCTTTTCTTTTTATAATTTCTTTATAATTATAGACTTTTGTGAGATAATCATTGCTGAATGTTTTAGCTTTTAAACAAAAAGGAGTGACACAATTGAAAAGTAGGATTAAAAGAGATATAAATATTCGCTTCGCCATAGCTGTTTTTTTCCTTTTTGTTGCATTTTTTACATTATATCCTAATTTTAGAATTTATGCACAAGATGGTTTAAATTTGTTGCAAGATGAAGAATATTTTAAACAAGAACTGAAGAAAAAGCCAGAAAATGCTGATTTACATTATAATTTAGCAATAGTTTATAAAAGAATGGGTAATTTCTCTAAGGCTTTAGATGAATATAAACAGGCTGTTTTTTATAAACCGGATGACAGCGAAGCTATGCGTGAATTAGCTGCTATTTACCGAATGCAGAGCAACAAACTTCAATTGTCTGAAATTCTATTAAAAAAATGTCTTGCTATAAACCCTGAAGATTGTTACGCATGGAAAGAACTGGCTTTCGTTCAGTCGGATTTATGCAGAAGTGCTGAAGCTGTTGAGAGCTTGAAAAATTCTATTAAATATGACGATTCTGAAGAAAATTTAAAGTTTTCTTTGTTTTATATGGCAATACTACAGCTAAATCAGCACAAAAAAGCTGAGGCATTAGATACTGCTGAACGACTGACAAAGATTGATTCTGATTTGGCTAGTCAGGTTAGAGTTATTGCTGATATGCAATAAGAATACGAGTTAAAACGGAGGGAAACAAATGCTTATAGATGAAATAGAAGTTCAAGGAACATCACTTTCTTTTAAGTGTTTAAATCTTAAAATTGATGATATAAAAACTACTTTTGACACAATTATGCAGAAAGGTGATATTTTTGATGTAGAAGCAGAAACTCCCGGTTTCCATGATTGTGACTGTGACAGCGGTCTGATAAGAGGTTTTTATTCAAATCTGGCTGCTTTTAACGTTGAGTTTTTCAAAGACGGTATTACAACAAAAGAACAGTTTAAACGCATAGAAAGCTGTGAATTTATTATTACTCCGGAAAGAATATATTTATTTGGCAAACAGGGACCCCAGAAACTTATTGAAATGGCTTTATCTGCAGCTACAGGCGAACATGTTGAAAGAGTAGAATTTGACAATGAATGTATGAATCTGCTTCACGGCAGAATGACTGTAATAAAGTCTATTGTTGTTGAAAATCCTAAGGATAAAGCGATAAGAAAAGCTAGACTTACAGGACATATGGAAGATTATGAAACCTACAATATCGTAGAACCTCATAACCATGAAATCAACTCTATCAGTGGTGTTGTGGAAACTCCTCTCGGTGCTATGAATCTGACTGTTGATAAAAAGGGAAAAGTAAGATTAAACGTTAAGAGAGGTTTGATAATCAATGTGGCAAATCTTAGTTGGATTTTGGATTTGATTACAAGTGAAGCCGGTCCCGCACCTATAACCTCTCTTGCTCCTGGTGCTTCAGAAAACGCCCCGTTTTGACATATTTTTCCTAAAGCCTCCACTTGAGGGGAGGTGGTTCCGTAGGAACCGGAAGGGTGACCGAACCATTGATAAATTTTGTTTAATGTTTAATTCAATGATTTAGAACAATAAACTTAAGTTTACTATGGTTAGTTCACAACCCCCTTTAATTTCCCTCCTTGTAGGCTGTGCTAAAACTCGTAAAATTTTATGAAAAATCAGTATTTATTTGTTTATAGCCTACCCATTGTCATAAACGTATAGCTTTCAGAGCTAAAGCCCATACGCTATACTTTTTATGACAAATGTGTAGACTAGAATTAATATTGTGCGAAAACTAGAATTCTGAAAAAATTTTAGTGTATGGAGTATGTCCTCACCCCCTTTTGTATTACCGCCAAGGATGGCGGTATGCAAGCGAGCGACAGGAGGTCAGCGAGTCGCAAAGGGGGATAAAGGGGGATTTTAGACAAACGTGGCAAACGAGAAAGTGAAATATGAAATCTTTAATACTTGACCTAAAAACCTATAAAAGCATCTGTTTCTATCCCTCATGCGGCACCGACTTAGGTGACATAGACTACTTTTGTTCTGGAAGACTTCCTATAGAAGAACGAAAGAAAGCTACAGCAGCAGAAAAATGCAGTTGGGAAGTTGAAGAACCTGATGTCTACGTTCATACAGATGTGAATTTTTATATGGAATTTGAATCAGGCGAAGATTTTGATTTGTCAGAATGCGGTATTCACAGTAATTATGAAATTGTAAGCTTTGAACAGTTTAAAACCTTAGATAAACCGAACCGCATAAATGGCAACTTCCCATATAGCGGTCAGTGCTTTAAGTATACTTTGAAAGTATGGGGAAAAGAAAAACCTGTAACACTTATTTTCTGTCTATGCGAAAACGAATACGCTGCTTCTCAGATTTTTCTGGCAAATAAGATTGAAGTTAAATATGTTTGGTCAAAAAATTGGAATGGCGGCCGAACATATGGGCCTTGGCTTGCTAAAGCCGCAAAAAATATGGGCGTAAAATTCTTTTATACGGATTGGCTTTGTTTGCCTGGATTCAGAGGAGAACCCTCTAACTCATTAGTTTATGAGAAATACCCGGAATTAAATGTAAAAGAAGTATCTAAGTTAGAAAGAACAGATAACCATTGGATAGAAGAGGGTGCTCACGGTTGGGTAGATGAATTTAAAGTAAGATAAATAGGGGTATGGAAAAGTAGTAATTGTTGTGGTACTATTTTAATAACTAATTTTAATAATATCGGATTTGAAATGAACAGAAATACTATTTCCATACTATTACTTTTCGTCTTTTTAGGTATCTATTCCTGTGTTTTTGCTCAGACTCCAGGAACTTCCGGAGACCCTTTGGTTACTAAAAGCTATTTAGATTTTGCTGCAAAATTAAGAGGGGTTGAAGTTAAGTCAGGAACTACTATTACTGCTGAAAATGGTGCTGTTATTGTGGTAATGTCAGGGCAGCTCAAGCTTGAATTGAAAAAAGGCGGTATGGTTATTGATTTGACAAATGGTAGAAAGTTAAGTTCTAATTCTACTTTACAAATTTTTCATCTTATTATGGTTCCAGACGGTTCTCTTTGCAGTTTTAAAGCAACAAAAGATACCAGTTTGATGGCTATGGGAATCAACGATGAAGCAGAGTAAGGATGTAGTTTTTTGAGGAAATGAATTTTTTAAAAAAAGTATCTCTATTTTGGTTGATAATTATTCCTTTGATTTTGCCGGGCATTATTGCTGCGGCTATGAGGTGCATGCTTCGTTCGGCAGTAGAACAGGAAGACGTTTTTGTTGAAACTGTTGCTGATTTTGATGAATTCAGAACTTTATCAAGAGCTGATGGTCTGACTGTCGAAGAAATTTTTCAAAAATTAAAGGAAAATGGGGCTAGTTCGGTTGCTATATCTGAAGATACTCTTGCCTCTTTGGAAGCAGAAGGTAAAATTACTGTTCTGACATCTAAGGAAATAAAAAAGCTTTCATTAGATGAAACCTACGAATTTAAACTGCCTATAGGCAAAAGTGATTTGGGCGGTCTTTGGGTTTATTCTGAAGACGTTGAACTTCTTGATAGAATCTTCCAGAACCTTTCCTGGAAGATTTCAGATAAGTCTTTGACCCGCTTAGATACAAAATTGCTGCTTATTCATAAATCAGGTAATGGTTTTATGGAAAAAGTAGGCCTGGGTTTTTCTAACGAATACTTTAAGTTAGCCGAAAAAGCAGGATTAGGAATTGTTGCGAAAGTATATAACTATCCTGGTTTGAATTATGAAACTGCTTATAAGATTGTAAATTCAATTCCTGAGCCTGCAAGTATTTCCGCTCTTCTTTTTGCTGACGAAGAAATGCTTGGTTCCAGAGGGGAATTAGATAAGATAACAGATATTTTTAAAAATCCTTCTTACCGCATAGGCTGGGTTGAATTTGATACTCAGGAAGGCATAAAAAACTATTTAAAGAAACTTTCCGACAGTTGCCCCTTTGTTAGAGTTCACTGTATAACAAGAAAAGAAATGGATTTCGTTTATACTCCTGAAAGAGCTGCTGCTAGAATGGTAAGAGCAGTAAAAGACAGAAGTATAAAAATGCTTTATTTCAATTGCTTTTTGCATGATGAAAAGAAATATATTTCAAATCTGACCGAGTATAATTTAAATTATCTTAAAAATACTGTTAATGCCTTGGTTAAAGCCGGCTTTAAAATAGCTGAAAAAGATGAGGAACGTAAAAATGTGCCTCTTCTGAAGGTTGGAAAGCTTATTCCGGCAGAAACTCTTGTAATTTCACTTTCTCTGATGCTAGGTCTGCTGATAATGCTTAAATTGAGTTTTATCCCCTGCATAGAAGGTGTAACTACATTAGTATTTACCTTTGCTTCGGTCTGTTTGTTTTATATATACCCAGAAAATTTCCCCAAAATTGCAGGTCTTATAGGGGCAATATCTTATTCCTGCATAGGGTTAATGCTAGGGTCATATGCAGTTGAAAATAATAATTATACATTCATAAGAAATACAATTAGGTTTATTGTTTTATTGGTAGTGCCTTCTATCGTTGGCGGACTGCTGATAGCCGGACTCTGTTCTAATATTGATTATCTACTGAAACTGCAGCAGTTTAACGGTGTTAAACTTGCTTTTATTATTCCGTTAATTATCAGCATTGCCTGGTCTTTGAAAAAATACGGCAAAAACGTGTTCTCGCTGCTTCAGAAGCCAATGACCGTAGTTGGAGTCTTTGTGCTGGCTGCCGTCGTTGTCAGCCTCTTTTTATACATTATCAGGTCTGACAATACTACTTTGTTAAAGCCAACAGCTTTAGAAGACGGTGTTAGAACTTTTCTTGAAAATACATTAGTAGCAAGACCAAGAAATAAAGAGTTCCTGGTGGGCTATCCGGCAGCTTTGCTGTTCGTTCTCTTATTAATGAGAAAAGAGTTTATGCTTCTGCCCCTTTTAGCTTTATTTGTACAAATGGGGCAGGTTTCGGTAGTTAATACTTTCTGCCATTTCCATACACATTTTCTTCTTACTCTGTTAAGAGTAGCCAATGGCCTTTGGCTATGTATTCTCCTAGGTTTTATTCTTGTTTTTGCATGGCGTTTGTTTATGATTATCAAAGCTTATGGATTAGGCAAAGAAAAGAAACTCTTCCTTGTCGGCTACTTTGGTTTTGGCAATGCAGGCGATGAACTCTTAAGAGAAACTTATACGCAAAAAGCTTCAAGAAAGCTTAAAGATTATACTATTTCTGTTTTAATGGGAAATAAGGTTCCTGAAACCAATGAGTATAAAGTTAACTGGGTGCTTCGCAGAGACTTTTTTGCTGTTATTGAAGAATTGATTAAATCTGAAGCAGTTGTTATCCCAGGAGGCGGAATATTTCAGTCTGTAACTAGTTATAGAAGTCTTATGTACTATCTATTGATTGTGAAGATAGCGAGATTATTCAATACGAGAGTTATTTTGCCGGCACAAGGATTAGGACCCTGGAGAAACAACAGTCTTTTGGCTCTATGGCTCCATAGAAAACTGGCTGATGAACTGAAGAATGCCAATTATGTCACTGTCAGAGATGATAATTCTGTTGAAAGATATAAAGAAATAACTTCTTTAGAAGCTTATGTTGAAGAAACAACAGACTTGGCTTTCTTGAACTCTTTTTATGAAAAGAAAAGATTTAAGGGCAAAATTAATTATATGAAAATATATGCTGTGATTAGAAGCTCGGTTACTGGGGCTGCTAAGATAGCATCTGAACTGATTAAGCTCTCGAAAGACAGCGAAAACATAGAACTTGTTCCTGTTGCTTTCCAGGCAGGTGAAGATTCATACGTCTGGCGAAAAGCCGGCTGGAAAGATGAAATAAAAATTGTTGATTCATTTGATAAAACCTTTGATGGAGCAGATCTTGTCGTTTCTATGAGACTTCATGGCTGTATCATTGCTACTAATCAGGGTATTCCATGGATTGGCATTGCTTATGATCCGAAAGTCTCCAGTTATGCTAAATCTTGCGGCTGGGAAGATTTCTGCCGTAATCCAGAAGAAGCTAATGGTGAATTCTTTGAAAACTGTATTAATAAAATGGCTTTCGATTATGAAAAATATTCTAAGAAACTAAATGCTTTTTCTGAAAAAATGCATAAATGTGCATTAAAAGACTTTGAAAAGTCTTGCGAAGCCATTACAAAGGTAATAGCAGTGGTAGCAATACTGTTGCTTCTCAATACAGAGGCTTTTGCAGATAATTCTTTTCCTGGCTGGATGGATGAAGTTGAATTCAATAGAAGTTCAACAAATACAGAGTTTAAGGCTCCTGTAGACCCAGAAACAGGCAAGGTTTCTCCTTTGGAATCAAAAAGGGGCAAGGGCTTCAAACCCAACCTTCCGGATTTCGCTGAATTGCGTAAGAAAGCAACTAAAACAGAAAGCGAAAAAGAAGGTAATTTTACTTCAGAAAAGAAAAGCAATGAAACTTTGCAGAATATAAAGGATGTTCCTGAACTTGCTACAGCAGCTTCTTTGCTTAATGCAGTAAACATGCTGGCTTCAGATACTGCGGCTAGTATTTCCGCAAAATTAGAAGATGATGAACCAACCGAAGAGGACTTAAGAAGACGAAGGACTTATAGGCCTGGGCGTATCAAATCTTTCTATCTTGAATCAAAAGAAATAGAAAGAAAAAATAAGGAGGAAGCCTTTAAATGAGTGGTCATTCTTTAGCAATCGTTGGCGCAACTGGTGCTGTTGGTTTGAAATTATTACAGGTTATTGATGAAAGAGTCAAAGAAGTTAAAAACCTTCGACTTTTTGCATCTTCTAGAAGTGCTGGTCAGAAGCTTAATTTCAGAGGCACAGAAATTACTGTAGAAGATGTTGCTAAATCTAATTTTAAAGGCATTGATACAGCTTTCTTTTCTGCAGGAACAGAAGCCAGCCTGGAATATTGCCCAAAAGCTGTAAAAGATGGAGCAATAGTTATAGACAATACTAATGCCCACAGAATGAATAAAGACGTTCCGTTAATTGTTCCTGAAGCAAATTTTCATGCAATCAAGAATCATCATGGTCTTATAGCTAACCCCAATTGCTCTACTATTCAGATGATTGTGGCAATTGCTCCAATACATAAAGTTAATCCTATAAAAAGAATAGTTGTTTCTACATATCAGTCTGTTTCTGGAACAGGTCTTGAAGCTATTGATATTTTAAAGAAACAGTCTAAGGCTATTTTGGAAGGTTCTGAAATTCCTCAAGGGGTTTACCCTCATACCATAGGTTTTAACCTGATTCCTCAGATTGACGTTTTCTTGCCGGAATCTGGTCTTTATCGTGAAGAAGAAAAGATGGTGAGAGAAACCCAGAAAATTTTAGAATCAGACGTAAAAGTCTGCCCAACAACAGTCAGAGTTCCGGTTATGTTTGCTCACAGCGAATCTGTTAATCTTGAACTGACAAATAAAATGACTTTAGATGAAGTCAGAGCGATTTTATCTAAGGCTGAAGATGTTGTTCTGATGGATGACCCGGCTAATTCTGTTTACCCGACTCCATTTGAATGCCAGAACAAGGATGAAGTCTTTGTAGGCCGTCTCAGAAATGACCCGACTGTTCCTGTAGGATTCAATATGTGGGTTGTTGCAGACAATCTGCGCCGCGGTGCCGCTACCAATGCTGTAAAGATTTACACTCAGATGGTAAAAGAAGGATTACTCTAGAGCGCAGAGCAGCAGAGCGCAGAGCAGCAGAGCAACAGAGCGCAGAGCGCAGAGTGCAGAGTAGCAAAGCGGACAGCATAGAGCGAAGAGCAGAGCGCAAAGCAGCAAAGCAGCAAAGTGGCAAAGCGAACAGCGCACGTGAGACCTTTTTAAAGTGATACGCTTCGCTGTGGAACACTTTGTTGTGATACGATTGCTGTCGCAATCTGTGGTAATTGTTTATAATAGTTCGAAGAGTTCTAGGTTCAAAGAGTTCGAATTGTTGGAAGAGTCGGAAGAGTCGGAAGAGTCGGAAGGGTTAGAAGTGTCACCTGTTAAGCGATTATTGTAATGAGATTTGAGAAGTGGAGTTGCCCTAGCCCCCTTTTTTAAAGAGGGATTTTCGAGAACTGTGCTAAATGGTAGAAAGTTGAGTCTGAAGACTTGTAGCTAAACTAAAACAATTCCCTAATCTCTCTTACTCTTATTTCTTATCTCTAAGTTGATGCATAAACAAATGACTAAACAAGCAAAATTAATAATAAAAGTAATGTTTGTGATAGCTGTTTTTATAGCTGTTCCTGCTTGTTTTGCCCAATATGACAACTATCGTATAATCGAACCGCGCAAAGGAAACGAACCTCAGCCTAGAACTGTTCTTTGGTCTCATGATAAGTCGGTAGCGCTTATTCATTACAGAGATGAACATATTGTTGTTATAAACGATGTGCGCCTTGATAATGAGTGGAGAGTTAAGGAACTTAAGCGTGAAAGCATTGTTTTCGGTAAAACATCTGAAAAAAGATATATTGAATACTATATAGACCCTACAAAAAGACCTCAAAAATCCTATGGAATCTGGTCTTTTTATGGCTTGCCCATTACTCTTTGGGAAATGATACAGCTTCTTACAGACGGTTTCGGGTATAATGCTGTGATGCATAATCTCTGCACAGGGGCTGTAGT
Source organism: Candidatus Rifleibacteriota bacterium (assembly GCA_017526725.1). The sequence continues at coordinate 3,261 of JAFXRA010000350.1, read as the reverse complement.
TCCAAAACATAACGGTTCATCGTTTAAAGAACTTTTATATAATTTGCTTCCAGCTTATAATTCAGCTCGTTTGGATGGCGATACTCTTTATGTTTTTCCGACTAATACCCCTAACGAAAAATGGACTAACATTTTAAACAGGAAACGCAGGTTTAATCATAAGGCTCTCGCTATACGCTTTCCAGGATTAGCTAAAAAAGGTATTATTACTTCGATAGGTTATGATATTCAATATGTGTTAAGAGTTATTTCTCTTGGCGGAGAAGTTCCTATCTCTTTCCCCAAAGATATGCATTTTGCTGTTTATGCAAATTTTAAAAAGGTGCCCTTTTCTAAAATTCTGTGCGATATAGTTTACACAAATCAATGCATAGTTGTTGAACGAGAAACAGGCTTAGAGGTTATACCCTGGCCTGGAGTGTCAGAAAGACCAGGAAAGCAGAAGGCGAAATACAGAGAACCTGTTCCATTGCCGCCTCTAAGAAATGATTTGGTTACAGCCGACCCGGTTTATTATGATGAAAAATCAGGTTCTGGGCCTTATCCGCCACCTTTGGTTGCTGATCCAAGAGTTGCTCCTTCAGTGGTATATGGGCCTATGGGATTTTTCAGCGACGAAAAGGGACACCCGATTGTGGTTCAGCCATATAACCCCGCTTCTATTACTTCAAGACTTTCAGGAGATTACAGATGGTAACAAAAGTTTCACTTCAAAAATGTGAATCTTACGATAAACAAGAGGTTGCAGCAGCAGTTAAGGAATTGCTAAGACCTCTTGGAGGAATGCAAGCTTTTGTAAAAGAGAATTACAAAGTTCTTATAAAGCCGAACATGTTGAGTTGCAAAGAACCTGAAAGAGCAGCTACAACCCATCCATCTGTCATAGAGGCCGTTGTAAGAGAATGTTTTGAAGCCGGAGCTTCAGAAGTATGGGTTGGCGATAGTCCGCCCGCAATTTTCGGTAGAACAGAAGATTTTTGGAACAAAACAGGCTTTGCCAAGGCTACAGAAGCTGCCGGTGGAAAAATGCTCTGCTTTGAAAAAGCAGAAAAGGCAAATATTGTCTTAAAAGTTTTAGGGAAAAACACAGATGTTTCTGTAATAAAAGCTGTTTTTGATGCAGATGTTGTTATTAGTCTCTCTAAAATGAAAACCCATAATCTGACGAGAATAACCGGAGCTGTTAAGAACCATTTTGGCTTTATTCCAGGCTTTGCTAAGGCTCTTTTCCATAAAAAATATACTAAGGTGTATGAATTTTCTGCATTTGTTTCAGAATTAGCCAGAGCTCTGCCAGTAAAACTGCATATAATGGATGGTATAGAAGCGATGGATCTTCAGGGCCCGGCCAGCGGCAGAGTTAAAAAGAATAATATTCTTATAGCTTCTGAAAGCCCTGTTGCTGTTGATTTCGGCTTCTGTAAAGTTGTCAATTTGAACCCAAAATCTGTGCCGATAATGAAATATTGCAGAAGCATAGGGTGGGGGCCTGCTTCCTTTGAAGAAGTCGAATTTGTCGGAACAAAGGTGGAAGATTGTATTGTAGGTGGATACATTGTGCCACCAGCACCGCCTGTTTATCTTATTCCTGATTTTGTTTTGGAATTGATCAGAAAAATGATTTGGACTGGTCCAAACTTAAAACCGAATAAATGCGTAAAATGCGGGCGCTGTAAAAATATCTGTCCGGCAAAGGCTATTGAAGTTCGCGATACTGGTGCTTCTTTCGATAGAGAAAAATGTATTTCCTGCTTCTGCTGTATGGAAGTATGCCCAGTTGAAGCTATTGAAATGAAAGCCAGCCCTTTAATGTCGATTATTCTTAAACTTAGAAACGTTAAACGTGTATTGAGCAGAAATAAAAATGAGTAAAAAGCACTTTGAATTTGTAGATAAACTTTTGGCAAAACTTTTGGATATATTTGCCAGAAAAAGTATTTTGCTGACATTAAGCCAAAAAAGAAGGTTTGCAAGGCTTTTAACAAATCTTATTATGCCTTTTAAATTCTCACGAAAAGATTATGTGAAGAATATTATGATGGATACTTTAGGCATAAGTGAAACTGATGCTGAAAAACTCAGGAGAAGTTGTTACGAAAACTTTGTGCTTAACTCCATGGAAATGGCAAAGTTAAAATATATCAGTGATGAAGATGTCTTGAACATGCTTGATGTAGAGGGTTATGAGCATCTTGAAGAAGCTTATCGAAAAGGTAAGGGCGTAATAATTATGTCTGGCCATTTCGGTCTTTGGGAATACATACCCCAGTGGGCAGCTATAAAAGGTTATAATGTTACTACCGTTGTTCGCCGTCAGAACAATAAATATGCCGACCAGTGGTTTGAAGGAATGCGTCGAGCTCACGGCGGCAAAACAACAGATTCCGGTATGGGATTAAGAGAAATATTGAGGGCTTTGAAAGAAGGTTATCTGCTAGGTTTGATGATGGATCAGGACAACGGCAAGAAAGGCATTTTTGTGAAATTCATGAATAAATGGTGTTCTGCACCAGTCGGCCCTGCTATGATTTCATTAAAACTGAAATCTCCAATAGTTCCTTTATTTATTTTCCCAAATTATGAAGGAAAGCATTTGTTCAAACTTTATCCGCCTATTTATCCTGAAAACTACGAAAATACAGTTGAAGGACAGCAGAAGCTTACTCAAGACTATAACGACTTATACGAAAAGATTGTTAGGAAGAATCCCGAACAGTGGTTCTGGCTGCACAGACGCTGGAAGACCCAGCCTGAAGACTGTTCTGATAATCCTTGGGCCAAGCGAGCCTGCGGCTCTTAAGGAAGAAAGAGAGAAGAGGGATATAATTCAATAGAGCAAAGAGCGAAAAACAGAAAACTGAAAAGATTGAAATAAAGTAAGGTATGGAAGAGAACAAGAATAAAAAATCAATAAAAGATAGAATAAAAAAAATTACCAAGTTTTTATTCAGGGCTTTTTTATTTTTAGTCATTTGTGGTTATATTTTTATTGTTCTTTTTTTTAAATTCTTTGAAATAGATGGATTGGCTAATTACAGATATATATATGAATTTAACTATGATAAATATAGAAATTTTTCTAATTATCAAAAAGATTTATATTATCAGGGTAGATTCTGTGATGCATACAGACAAGGAATAAAAAATAATTCTTTGGCTAAATTAAAAGAATCGTTGATAAAAGATTTCAAAGACAAATATAATATTGATTCAGATTCAGATTCAGATTCCTACTATGACTCTTTCAATGATAATATTGGT